>JAFGDY010000131.1 GCA_016931895.1 Anaerolineae bacterium | reverse complement strand
TAGATTCGCCCAATGCCAAACTTTTATACGAGATCAAAGGCGCTCAAGCGTTTCACCAGGGCCAGGTTTCTCAGCCGGGCCAGGTGGGGGTTCAGGCCGTTAATCCCACCACGCTGGTGGTGGAGTTGGAAAGGCAAACCAGCTATTTCCCCCACCTGTTAACCTACTCTCCCACTTTCCCCGTTCCCCGGCACGTTATAGAAAAAGACGGCCATAAATGGACTAACTCGAAAAATCTGGTCACCAACGGGCCGTTCAAGTTAGAGGCTTACCATCCCCAACAGTCAATGTCTTTTAGGCGTAACCCCAACTACCGCGGGCAGTTCACGGGCAATCTGCAACAGGTGGAACTATTTTTGAATGTAGAAAATACGCAAAGGCTGAATTTGTATGAGACTGATCAAGTAGACGTAATCAGCCTCTGGTACCTCTTTGGCCCGGAACTGGATTTAATCCGGCGGCAATATGCCGACGATTATCTTTCAATTCCGGCTCTGGCCACCCACTATATCGGCTTTGATATAAACCGCCCACCCTTTAATGATGCGCGCGTGCGGCGGGCCTTGGCCATGGCCGTTGATAGAGAAACCCTGGCCGACGTAGTTATGGGTGGCTATGTTTTCCCGGCTACGGGTGGATTCATCCCGCCCGGCATGCCGGGCCACTCGCCGGGGATTGGCTTACCCTACCAACCGGACCAGGCGCGACATCTTCTGGCTGAAGCAGGTTATCCAGAAGGCCGTGGCTTCCCGACGGTGGAGTGGCTGGGCTCAAGCACCCATACGGCGGTGATTGAATATCTGCAAGCCCAATGGCAAAAAAACCTGAACATAAACCTTAGCTGGCAAAACTCTCCAAAAGATGGGCATTTTTTTGAGCGGCTTGACAAAAATCCTCCGCACATGTTTCGGATGGGCTGGTCTGCCGATTATCCTGATCCCGATAATGTTCTGCGGGCAAGTTGCATCCCGTGTCTGGTTGCCTGGCAAAACAAAAACTTTACCGATCTGATTGAGCAGGCCCGGCAGGTGACCGACCAGGCCAAACGCATAGAATTATATCAACAGGCAGACAAAATTTTGATAGAAGAGTCGCCCCTTATCCCCTACCTCTATGTCCGGCATCATTTCCTGATTAAACCCTGGGTTACCCGGTATCCCACCTCACCAATCAAGCCCTCGTTTTGGGAAGACATTGTCATTGAGCCGCATTAAGACTCGCCATTCTATTCTCTCCCGAGTATAATTTGAGTTTGGGAACTTTGGAAGGAGAACGCAAGTTTTGAAAAGCAGCATGTTTTATTGGGGCGGCTGGCTCTTGGTTTTGCCTATGTTAGCCTGTAGTCTGGCCAAACAAACGCCGCAGCCGGCAGCCACTATAACCCAACTTGCTTTTGAAGTTCAAATGGCCACGCCAACGCTGGCCCCTATTTTTGACGCCCCCACCTATACCCCCAACCCCAATGCCACCCCAACCTTCACACCAACCATCACCCCAACTTTAGAAATAACCCCAACCAACACCCTCCAACCGGATGAGACGCCCACCCCGGAACCACCGGCAGCGCCGGCGCCAACAGCCCCCCCTCCCCCCAGCCCAGCCGTCCCTTTGGCCGAACCGTTGCAAGGCGGCGTATGGGATTTTGAAGATGGTTTTACCCCCTGGGGCAACCCCTATGGTGATGCCTGTCCTGGCTCCGGCCTGGCCAACGGCTGGACAGCCTTTACCAGCCGCGACCAATACGGCTCTGCCTGCATGAACCAGACCGTGTGGAAAGATAATGTGCACAGCGGCCATAGCGCGCAGGAAATCACCTTTGCCTACGTGGGCATTGAAGCCGGTGTCTTCAGAACCGCGCCCAGTATTCCCGGCCATCGTTACACCATTGAAGCCCACATGCGCCGGGAATTCAGCCCGGCCACAGTAACCGTTTTTTTGGGCGTAGACCTGACCGGCGGCGCCGACTGGCAATCTGAAAACGTGCAGTGGTTTCCCTGGAATGAAGATGTTGACGATGCCTGGGGCAAAACCAGTGTCACCGTCACTGCCACCGGCGGGAACATGACCATTTTTCTCAAAGGGTCACATCCTTACCCGGAGCCAGGGGGCACGCTACGCCTCGATAATATTAGCGTGGTTGATATAGGGCCGGAATAAGAAATTAGAAATGAGTAAATGGAATTGAGCCGCTACTGACTCTGCTCCTGTTGCTCACCCTTCTGGAAGTCGTTATGAAAAAACATGTAACATCAAAGTCAATATGGTTGGCAGGCATCATCACAATTTGGCCGCTGCTGGCCTGTCTGATCGGTGGTTCGGCGGCCACGGCCATTCCTCCCCAACGGTCATCAAACTACGAGGTGCAAACAGCCACCCCCACCACCGATCCCCGGTTGATAACGCCAACGGTTGCCGAAGTAGAAGCGCTGGCCATTGTGCCGCTTGAGGATGCGCCCACGTATACGCCTGATCCCAACGCTCCATCCACCCTCCCTGTTTTTCCCACCAATACGCCTGCATCAGTAACCACAGAAATGACGCTTGAAATAACCCCAACCATTGCCTTGACCCCCACGGCTACCGCACCGCCGCCATCTTCTCCCCCCGCCGTCACGCCCGATCCCCCCCTTCAGGGCGGGGACTGGGACTTTGAAACAGATTTTGTCCCCTGGCCCAACCCCCACGGCGAACCCTGCCCCGGCGCGGCAGTGGCTGCCAATTGGACGGCCTTTGTGGAGAAAGGGCCGTATGGCTCATCTTGTATGAACGAGAATCTTTACCAGCCCAATGTTTTTTCCGGGGCCAAATCGCAGGAGATTACGTTCGACTTTATCTCGGCTAACTCCGGCATCTTTCGGGTTATTCCCACCAAAACCGGACATCGTTACAGCATTGTGGCTTATGCCAAACACGATCGCAGCCTATCGCCGGTTGAAATGGCCTTGGGGCTTGATTTGACCGGAGGCACCGTTTGGCATGCGGAAACAGTGCAATGGTTTCCCTGGGACAACGGCGCCGAAGATACCTGGGTAGATACAGAAGAAACCGTTGCGGCCACCGGAGAGCAAATGACCATCTATATCAAGGGGTTTCATCCGTTAGCCGAACAGGGAGGTAAAACGGTGATTGACAATGTTAGTGTCACTCACCTGGGGCCGTAAAAGGGATCAAGCCCGCATAGAGTTTTTGCCTGCCTGCGGTTCAACCTTTTAGAATCAAAAGACCCGGTGCGCCATCACCGGGTCTTCCAAAAAGGAGGAGAAGAAATTGTCTATGGGTTATATGTCACCCTAAATATAACCCTTTTACAATTCTAGTATATTCATTTCTGGCAAAACAAACTTGACGTAAACTATACGCCTGCACTACGGTAAGTCAACTTGTTTTTTGTTCGCCCCAAACGCCGGGTTTCTACTTTTGTCAACAATTCTTGATAAGAGTATACTTGCACCTTTGATAATAAAGAAACTGCTGGAGTTTGAGCAAAATGGAATATCGTTATTTACAGCCAAACGATGCCGATGCTGCGGCTGCCATTCACATTGAAGGGCAACCGGGTACGGTGCTCACTTTGTTGGGCCATCGTTTTCTGGTGGAACTGTACCGGGCCGTCTGCGCTTCAAAGTGGGGGGAAGGCATTGGGGTGTTTGACAATGGCCAATTGGTAGCGCAAACGGCGATGGCCGTTTCCAGCACCAAGTTCTTCTCTGAATTCAAAAAGCGCTACCTGTGGCGAGTGACGCTGCCGGTTGCTTTATCTGTTTTGAACAAGCCCAAGATAATTTCCGATGTTGTCAAAGGGTGGAGTTACGCCGATCAAACGCGCAGCCCGGAGCAAGAAGGCGATGTGATTTTTTTGGGGGTTAAGCAAGAATACATGCGCCTGGGGGTAGGGCCGGAATTGGTCCGCCACATGTTTGGTTGGGCGGATCTGATTGGTTTAAGATCGGCCAACTTTATGGTTGAAAAGCGCAACCGCACAATGCGCTGGATGGTTGGCCAGTTGAACGGCATCTATGTAGCCCACGAATTTGAAGCCTACGGCCGGCAGATGCTTTTTTATAAAGTGCCTATTGCGGCCAATGTAGCCGATGCCAAGGTGCCGTTAGGCCAACCTTACACTCCGGCCTACGCTTATTCAAAAAATGGCGCGGGATAACCCACTTAAAAAAATCGCCAAAGCAGCCTATCACTGCGCTCCTCAAAAATAAAAAACCCACCTTCCATTAACTTTAGAAGGTGGGCGTTTTAAGGCCAGTTCAACTATACCTTAAGCCATAAATACAATTTGTGACCTTCTTCAACCTCTTCCCAACGCACGGCCAGGATATCCAACTCGCCGCGCGAGCCTTCGCCGGTAGGGAAATCAAGGCGGGCCGGACGACCCTCGCGCCAGGCTGCCCGGCAGCGGTTGACAAGTTTGGGGCCATCAAAAGTACGCATTTCACACAACGCTATATCGCTCTCGTACAATCCTTCTAATACCCCAATGGCCCAGTCGTTAGATACATCACGAAAGTCAGGCGGAGGACCTTCAACAATGGTGATGTAGGCCGGTTCAAATTTTTCTATCATTCTATTTGTCACCCTGTATCAAGTTAGCGGCTATAACCGTTAATAATTGTCAGATTGATCCTACAAATTCCAGGGAACGCCCTGCCCCCCCACCCTGTTGCCAATTTTTGATAGCCAACCATCATTATCTGGCAAGAGCTTATTGACAATATTTTACACGAAAAAAAAACTGTTGCCAATTTCTCTGATTTAATTGAATTTCTCTTCGCAGAAACTAACCTGTTTTACCCCTTTCCCAACAATAGTGGTATAATTCACGATGTTGTTTTTCAACGCGAATTTTATCAGAAAAGGTGAACTGCATGAGTAACTATGATACGCTTGTTATAGGTGGCGGCCCGGGGGGGTACGTGGCCGCAATCAGGGCCGGCCAACTTAGCCAAAAAACGGCCGTGGTGGAAAAGGAACACCTGGGCGGGGTTTGCCTGAACTGGGGTTGCATTCCCACCAAATCGCTGTTGCGAAACGCCGAAGTGATCAATCTGCTCCGGCAGGGTAAAACCTTTGGCTTTAGTTTTGACAACCTGAACATTGATTATGGAGCGGCCCAGAAGCGCAGCCGCCAGGTGAGCCAACGCCTGGTTAAAGGCGTGAGTTTTTTGATGAAAAAAAATAACATCGAGGTGATTGAGGGCGCCGGCACACTCAAAAGCAAAACCGAAGTGGAAGTTAACGGCCGGATTCACACCGCCAAAAACATCATTATTGCTACCGGCAGCCGCGCCCGCCCTATACCCGGGGTAGAAATTGACGGCGACAAGCTGCTGACTTATCGCCAAGCTTTGGAGTTAAAAGAACCGCCCGCCTCAATGGTCGTTGTGGGGGCCGGCGCAATTGGCATGGAATTTGCCCATATTTTTCACAGCTACGGCGCAGAAGTAACCGTGGTTGAAATGCTGCCCCGCGTATTACCCACCGAAGATGAAGAGATCAGCCAGGAATTGGAAAAACAATTTAAACGGGCGGGGATCAAGATAAAAACCGGAACCAAAGTGGAAAAAGTGGAAACCGGCGCCAAAGGCGTAACCATCAACGTGAGCGCGGAGGGGCAGGCCGAGACTCTACAGGCCGAAAAAGCTCTAATTGCCATTGGCGTGGTTCCCAATAGTGAAAATTTGGGCCTGGAAGCCGTAGGGGCAAAACTGGAACGGGGCTACATTCAAATAGACAACCAAATGCAAACCAACGTGCCAGGCCTGTACGCCATTGGCGACGTGACCGGCAAGTTGGCCCTGGCCCACGTAGCCAGCGCGCAAGGTCTTATTGCCGCCGAAGCAATTGCCGGACGCAAAACCCATCCGCTGGATTATCACAAAATGCCCCGCTGCACCTACACCCATCCCGAAGTGGCCTCGGTGGGCCTTACCGAAGCCCAGGCTCGCCGGCAGGGTTATGAGGTTAAAACCGGCGCGTTCCCCTTCCAGGCCAACGGCAAAGCCCTGGGGCTGGCTGAAAATGCCGGTTTTGTAAAAATTGTATCCGAAAGCAAATACAACGAGATTTTGGGCGTTTTTATGATTGGCCCGCACGTTACCGAGTTGCTGGCCGGGCCAACCGGCATGATGGGCCTGGAAAGCACCCTGGAGGAACTGGCGCACACGGTTCACCCTCACCCCACCCTGAGCGAGGTGATCATGGAAGCCGCTCACGTGGCCTTGGGACAAGCCGTCCACATATAAGCTTAATTATTTGTTACTCCAACAGCAGAAGCCGGGTTTGCCTTACCCGCTTCTGCTTTTTGATTCTTGTACGCTCATTGCTTTAATCAAAACGTGTAACTATTTTGACAATGTTACATTATTACGTCAAGTTGGATTATGACAACAAAAACCGCCTCTGTTCGCGCAAAAACAAGGTAAAAGAAAAAAGGAGTCCAGAGCAAGCTCTGGACTCCTAATCCTGATTCAGTCAGGCCATTATTTCAGTGAAAGAACCGACTAAAAATCGTTATGTTATTTAATATCGGCGTATTTACTTGACATAGTAATCTAACATTGTCAAAATAGTTACGAAAAAAAGAAATGAGAAACTAGCGCGGATGTTGCTCAACCAAACATCTCTAATTTTTAAAGGCATACAACTTCTTGCTTTTTGGACAAGCTTTTTACTTGTAAGATACTATTGAAGCCCCCCAAAATATGTGATTTTTGTCACACTATATCGTGATATTTGTCACTAACATTTTGATAAAAATTGTGCTATGGTTACTAAACTTCAAAATTCATTGATCTCGGTTTCAGCTTTAGGCTGGTCCAGAGATCAAAATATATCTATTCCTATGGAGGTAAAAAAATTTGGGTACTATCACCACAGTTTACAAGGGTCACATGCTTTTTGAAAGCGATTTGGGTAATCACCGTATGCTTATTGATGTGCCGGCCGGAATGGGCGGCAGCGACCGCGGCCCCACTCCGCCTGAACTTTTTATTGCCTCACTGGGTTCATGTGTTGGCGCATTTTTGGCCAACTACTGCGCCCAAAAAGGTATTAACGCGCAAAACATGACGGTAGATGTTTCCTTTGACAAGGCAGACAATCCCACCCGTCTGGTCAACCTTAAGATCAAGGCCAATTTACCCCATGCCGAATGTAATGGCCGAGAAAAGGCTCTTTTGCGCGTGGCCGAACATTGCCCGGTTCACGAAACAATTTCTACCCTGGAAGGGATTGAATTTGTCATAAACGGTAAATAAAGGGCAATTCTGGCTGCCTGTTTCAAAAAAAGATTTAAACCTCGGTGGTGTCCGGCGACATTTTGTGATGAAGCTGTTTGCAAGACCCCCGAGGTCTAACTATAATAAATTAAATGCAATTTGATGAATTCAATAAACATGACTTGCTCCAAAAAAAGGCGTTAGGGAGTTTTTGATGATTAGTGTAAAAAAAATTTTTTTGTGGCTATTTCTCTTGGGCATTGGTTTGGCCTTGCCGGCCATAGCTACCGCCCAGTCAAATGATGAATCTGCGGTAGTGCGGGCGGTGCTTTTTTACTCTCCTAGCTGTCCCCATTGCCATTATGTTATTCAAGAAGTGATCATCCCCATGACCGAGGAGCACGGCGACCAGCTTCAGGTGTTGGGAATTGACACTTCACAGCCGACCGGTAGCCATTTTTACCAAGTCGCCATAGAGCAGTTTCAGATTCCCCCTCAGCGACAGGGCGTGCCCACGCTGGTGATTGGCGACGTAGTGCTGGTAGGCAGCGGGGAAATCCCTGAACAGTTTCCGGGGTTGGTTAAAGAGCACCTGGCTGCCGGGGGCCTTGACTGGCCTGATATTCCAGAACTGGTGGAATCAATTGCCGCTGCCGAAGCCCAAGCGGAAACCACAACTGCCTCTTCTCCAGAACCCCAGCCAAGCGAAGAAACCCGGCCAGAGCCGGCAACGCCAACTACCGCCTCCACCGAAGAAGCGCAAGAGCAAGCAGCAGCCCCGGCCACAGCAGCCCCGTTACCCACAGATACACCTATCGCCGTTGCCGAGCAATCCGTACAGTCCATCAGCAAAGACACCCAGCCCGTTATTGCCGAAACACAAACAGAACCACCCCCAGACCCCGTGGGCACGGCCCTGGCCGCAACCATCTTGGTGTTTATGGCCACCAGTCTTGTTTTCGCTATCTGGCGCATCGTTAATAATCTACCCCTCCTGGCTCAACTGGAACGCGCGCCCATTCCCCAGCTTAAACCCTGGCTTATTCCTCTCTTAAGCCTGGTTGGCCTGGGCGTGGCCACCTATCTGGCGTATGTGGAAATCACGCACGTTAAAGCGGTGTGCGGGCCTATTGGCGAATGTAACATTGTGCAAGCCAGCCCTTACGCCCAGCTATTGGGCATTCCTATTGCTGTTCTGGGCATGTTAAGCTATATCACCATCATCTTGCTGTGGGTGGTGCAAAAATACGCCACCAGGCAATTGGCCAATCTGTCAATACTGGCTCTGTTGACCTTGACTTGCTGGGGCGTTATCTTTTCTATATATCTGACCTGGCTGGAAATTTTTACCATTCGCGCCGTATGCGCCTGGTGCCTCACTTCGGCAGTAATTTCAACTCTGTTGATGCTGGTGGTTGCTATCCCGGTTACAGCCTGGCCACAACGATTACAACAACCCGGCATGTCTTCGATTGGTTGAGGCTTAATGCCTAAGCGGCCTGATTTTTGTGAGCCATTTTTAGATATGGCATGACTAATCGGGTCTGTCCGATATTTTAGGAGGACTGGGGGGTGTGGGGGGTATCCCCCCAAATTCCCCCCTGTGCTTTCCAAAAATTCTGGACGCACCCTGACTAATTGGCAAAAATCATCCTGATAGGGAGAAAACTATGCGGCAGTACCTGGTTTACATTGAAACCGTTGGCGACCCGATGACGGGCACAGGCCCTACGGCCCACGTGCCGGCTTTACCAGGGGCCTCGGCCCGAGGCCAGACCATTGAGGAAGCCAAAGAGAAAATTCGGGCTGCTGTTGAAGAGTATCTGGCGCTGCTACGGGATGTGGGCGAGCCGGTCCCCAGGGCCAGCGAAGGGATTCACCTGGAATTTGAGGAAGTTGATAAAACCACCTTCCCCACCGATTACGATTCCTTGCATCCCAACGAATTGGAAACTCTTTTCCGTTGGATGGCAATCTCCCGGCAGGAATTGGTTGATCTGGTCAGGGACCTGCCGGAAGAAACCCTGGATCACAAACTCGCCGATAATACTCCTTCTATCCGTGAAATCCTTTGTCATACGGCCGAGGCCGACCTATGGTATACCGACCGGCTCAAACGCTGGCCCGAAGCCCCTCTTTTTCGGCTGGCCGCCACCCGGGGCATAGCCCTGGAACGATTGCGGGCGTTACAGCCGACGGACTTTGGCAATTTCACCATTTATGACGGCAAAAAATGGACCCCCCGCAAAGTGATGCGGCGTATGCTGGAACACGAACGGGAACAGATCCAACAAATCCGAGCTTTGCTGGCGGCCATGCCGTCAAAATAAAGGTGAGGCACTTGGCGGGCAAGGGTGGAAGGCCAACAACCGATACCCTAAATTGACCGGTCCCCAAAACAACAAAAAGTAGGCCGAGGAAAATTCGCTTCCGGCCTACTTTTGTTTTGGCTTGACCAGGGCCAAGTTAAGGAAGGGAAATTAAAAAACTACTTGGCCCTGATCCAATCAAAAAAAGCTGTAGAATTTACACTTCGCCGGTCATAATCAGGAGCGGCTTCATCTCAAAACTGCGATAGCGCGGCCGCAGGCGTTCGGTATTGTAATGTTCCTGAACATTGACCAGTTTTTTGGTGCTGGTGACCACGTCAATGGGCATATTATCATAACGGCCGTTTTTGACCACCACCAGCCGGCCATGCACGCCATCCATGATCAGGTCCAGGGCCAGGTTACCAAAGGCCATGGGCACAATGGAATCGAGCGCGTCGGGATTGCCGCAGCGCACCATGTAGCCCAATTTTTGGTTGATCACGTTAATGGGCCGCCCGTTGTTAAATTTGGGCGCGTGCTTCTTCAATTCCGACGCAATCAGGTCGCCAACGCCGCCCAGTTTTTTGTGGCCGTAGGCGTCGCTGGTTTGATCTTGAAACACCATTTCCCCGCCTTGGTACATCGCTCCTTCGGAAATCAAAACAACGGAATAACGGCTGGGATTTCTGTACCGATCATGAACGAGCAGTTCAGTTAACTGCTCAATGTCAAACTTGTACTCAGGGATAACGCAGCGGTCGGCGGCGCCGGCCATGGTGGGCAGCATAGCGGTAAAACCGGCATAGCGGCCAAAAACTTCCAGCACCAGAAAACGCTCGTGGGAACCGGCGGAAGTGCGCAGGTCGTGGGTCATCTGGATGGTGCGGGTAACGCAGGTGCTAAACCCAATACAATAATCGGTGCCGGGCACGTCGTTGTCCATAGTTTTGGGAATAGCCACCACTTTAATCCCTTCCTGGAACAAACGCACACCATAGCTCAAGGTATCATCGCCGCCAATGGGAATGAGGTAATCAATACCCAGATAGTCCAGGTTTTTGATGACCTCCGGCGTCAGGTCATTCACATCCTCGGTGTAGCTGTCCTTTAAATGTTCGGGAACGCTATTTTGGGCCACGTGGCTGGGGCGGGTGCGCGAACTATGTAAAAATGTGCCGCCGGTGCGGCCCGCTTTATTGACAATCTCTTCCGTTAAAACCCGATAATTGTCGCTGTTATCAGCATCCTTATCCCGAATAATCTCAATAGCGCCGGCCCAACCACGGCGAATACCAATAACCTGATACCCTTCTCTAAGCGCGCGAATGGTGACGGCGCGGATGGCCGGGTTCAAGCCGGGAACATCGCCGCCGCCGGTTAAAATGCCAATCACGCCTTTAGTTTTTTGAATGTTTGCCATTATCTACAAGCCTCCATACGTTTAATTAGTGATAGTTTCGTCGCAACTACTTTCCGTCCAGCCCACCTGCCTTGAGCAAAAGCATGGCAAATTTTGGGAAATCCGCGCAAAAGGGACTGCGGCAGCTCATCTTTGAGAAAACTCAGACTAATCACGTTATTAGCCCAACCTGAACTCCCTGGTCAGGAACATAGGGTAGTTACCTTTTGTCCAATAATAGATATATTTGCAAAAGAAGCAACATTTTAGAGTGCAAATGATCATTTCCAAACCAAGCCTCAAACTTGGGGCCAGAGCCAACAATATTACAATATATTGTAGAAAAACGCCAGAATATACCACTATATATAGCGACTAAATTTATGAATGTGGGTAATTTTTTTGATCACGACAAGTTTTCCCGCGTTTGCCTTCAGGTGTGGCTACTGTCGCTGGTTGCCACACCTGTTCACAACAAGGTGACATAATTGACGGAAATGGGCGAGCATGGTAATATGTAGCGCCGATGAAGAAGGTTCCTGTTCGGCTTTGAGATGGCTGCCAGATCTTCGTAGCGGTGGTCATTTTTTTATTGTCAATAGCGAACATCTTCGGCCTATTTCTATCAATTTTATTTAAGCAACAAGGAGATTTCTATTATGTCTGAACGTATCCAGGGCACAGTGAAGTGGTTCAACGCCACCAAAGGTTACGGCTTCATTGAACGAGATGAGGGAGAAGATGTCTTTGTGCATTATTCCTCGATTGAGTCAGAAGGTTACCGTACGCTGAACGAAGGTCAGCGGGTTGAGTTCACTATCGAACAAAGCGCCAAAGGACTCCAGGCCAGCAAGGTATCAATCATACCCTAAGCGTCCCATCTAACAATGTCTTTCAGCAAAGAAGCGCGGGCAATATTGCCCGCGCTTCTTTTTATCCGTCAATGCCACTGTTAAAAAAGCTTTTGATTTGACCAAAGTTTTCAGGTTTTTGTTTGACAAAACTATGCCATTCCTTCACCCTCAAAGTAAGCGGTCAATTCTTCTAAAGCAAATTGAACCGAAGCCCAGGCCGGATGAAATAAATGTTTTTCCACTAACTTGGCTACGGCGCTGCGATGAATAAAATCTGCGCCACTACCATTTTGGGTGGCCGCCAGGGCGCCCAGGGCATTACCCAACGCCGCAGATGCCTCCCAACTCAAGCCAATCAACCGCCCCAAAACAACGCCGGCATCAAAACTATCCCCGGCCCCGGTTGTATCCTTTATATCAACCTGAAAAGCAGGCAATATTGTTCGTTTATGGTCTATGGCTAACATACAACCTTCATGGCCGCATTTGGCCACAACGGCTTTGGCCCCGTGCTCAAAAAGGTAGTCAAAACTCTGTTCAACGGATAAACCTCCACTTAATAAGGTCAGTTCCATTCGATTTGGAAATAGAATATCCAATCTGGGCAAGATCTCCAGAATACGAGAACGCGCCCGGAAGGCCGGTTCCGGGCCAACATCCATACTTACCCTGGTATAGGGAGAGTTTTCGGCCTGTTCAAGAGCCACCATGGCCGTTTCATATTGGTGATAGGATAAAAAAGAGTAACCGGAGAGATGAACCCACCGGCACCGGGTAAAATTGTTGGCGTTTAAAGCCCCGGCATCGGTAAAGGCATTGGCCCCTCTGGCGCTAAACATGGTGCGCTCGCCATCTGCGGTAACGGCAATGAAAATCATCCCGGTGCTGACGGTGGGGTCGGTTTGCACATGGGTGCAATCTACGCCTGCTTTTTTGAGATCAGCCAGCACTTTGTCACCCAGGGTATCCTGGCCTACCCGACCAATGAACCCAACATCCATATCCATTTTGGCCAGAGCAATAGCTGTATTGACGGCCGAACCGCCCGTATGCATATGCACGGTGGTGGCAACAGCTTCATTGCCCGGCATCGGATAAGCAGGAATAGTAAGATTTATATCAATATTAATATCCCCGATAACGATGATGTCGGGCATAAACTTGGTCTCCCCAAAATGGTTGTGGTGAGATAGCGGCCTTAATATTTTCAGCGCAATTAATTGGCGCCCCGGAAGGTTTATGTCTCTGTTTGGTCAAACAAAATATTGTTAGGTGGCCACATCGGGCGCGGTGGGGAAAACAACGGTAAATTTACTGCCCTTACCCTCTACACTTTCCACCCAAATCCGGCCCCGATGCACTTCCACCATCCCTTTGGCAATAGACAATCCCAGGCCCATCCCTTCAAACTTGCGAGTCAGGGATGGCTCCACTTGATAGAATTGATCAAAAATTCGATGATACTGGGACTCAGGGATGCCAACGCCGGTATCAATCACACTGATCCAATATTCATGCCCCTTTAGTTCGACATCAAGATGAATCCGGCCGCCTTCGCCGGTGAATTTAGAGGCATTGGAAACCAGGTTGGCCAGGATCAGGTGGACTTTGGGCCGGTCGGCGTCAATATTCAGGGGCGTATCGTTAGGGATGAACCGGCTGGTCAGTTTTTGTTGTTTGGCCTTAACAAAATCGCTAAATTCTTTGATTACTTCTAACACCAGTTCTCGCAAGGAGAACATGCTTCGTTCCAGTTGAACACTCCCGGCTTGAACGTGGCGCAAGTTGACCATATCGTCAATAATCGAGCGCAATTTGATGGCGCTGCTCAAAACAATGTCGGCCTGTTCGCTGGCCTGACCCGTCACATTATCCCGGAGAAATGAAGCGTAACCCAAAATCAACGACAAGGGGGTGCGCAGCTCGTGAGAAGCAATACTCACAAAATCTCCCTTGATCCGGTCCACTTCCGACAAATCACGGTAAGCCTGTTGCAACTCGTCCATCAGCCGGGCGTTTTCTATGGCAATGGCCGCTTGCGCGCCCAGAGTTTCGGCAATTTGGATATCATCTTGCACAAATCCCCCCTCACCAACCTTGTTGACCACCTCCAGCACGCCAATAACCTTATCCCGCACTTTCAGGGGCACACCCAAAATGGACCGTGTTTCAAAATCAATGGTTTCATCAACTCCCCGATGCCAGCGCGGATCATTTTTGACATCACGAATCAGCAAGGGCCGGTTTGAACGGACCACCCAACCGCCAATACTGCCCTCCAGGGGAACGGGTACTTTTTTCAGCGCCTCGCTGACCCCACCTGTGGCCTCGGCAAAGCGTAATTCGTGACTATTCCTGTCCATCAGCATAATGGAACACTGTTCGGTGCCGGTCAGTTCGGTGGCGGCTTGCACAATGATTTGCAAAAGAGGTTTCAAACTTAGCGTAGAGTTGAGAATCTGGCTAATTTTTACAATTCGTTCCAAATAGCCAATGCGCTGCTCCAGGCCCGTTATTTTCTGCTTAAACGCAGCCGCCTGATTCTCTTCTGTTTCGGGCGATACGGCCGGCTCCAGATTGGGGGTTTCTTGCTCCTCAACTTGCGCCAGTTCCTCGTCTATCTCGGCCAGCCAACTATCATCCGTAACTGAGGTCTCGTTGGCAGATTCTATTTCCCCTGTAGGGTCTGATTCTTCAGGGGAACCATCCAGATACTTTAACATTACGCATCTCACTTCAAGATAATGTTATTTGATGGGGGATAGCTCAAAATTCTGTTGACACTTTTTTACTGACGACCGACAAACGGCCATTGACGACCAAGAGGACCGGGGTATTCAAGAATTTTCTGGTATTGGTCGTTCGTCATTCGTCAAAAAGATAAAGTTAATTCCTGGATTGTATGAACCATCCCTTTGCTTGGTATATCCTGGCTGCTCAAGCCATTCCGCTTGAATTATACACGAGCCAGCAGGGTTTGTCTAAGCCCTAGCCTAAAAAACCCTATTTTAACGTATCCAACCCGGCCAAACAATTTTCAATGGCCACTGTCGTTTCAAGGGGAGAGTGGATTATTTGACACTGCCAGCCAATCAGAAATTCTTGATTACCCGCCGGTCCGGTAATGGGCGAAGGCAGCAGGCCAAACGGAATTAAACCTGCCTCCGCCGCATAGGCCAATACCTTTTCCAATACCTGTCGCTGCACCGCTCGGTCTCGCACCACCCCGCCTTTACCCACCTGGGTTTTACCCGCCTCAAATTGAGGTTTGACCAACGCCACAACCAGGCCCGCAGGTTGTAACCATTTTACCACTGCCGGAAAGATCAATTTTAAGGAGATAAATGAAACATCAATTGTCGCCAAGTCAATCTGCTCCGGCAAGGTCTCCAGATAACGGGCATTGGTCCGCTCCATCACCACCACCCGCTCGTCCTGGCGCAGCGACCAGGCTAATTGGCCATAACCCACGTCAATGGCATATACCCGCGCCGCGCCGCGCTGCAATAATACATCGGTGAATCCGCCGGTCGAGGCCCCCACATCCGTACAAACAGTTCCGCGCGGGTCAAGGGCAAATTCATCCAGGGCGGCAGCTAACTTTAAGCCGCCCCGGCTGGCGTAAGGCAAATCATCTTCAACGTTGAGGCGCGCCTCAAGAGGTATTTGGGCGCCGGCCTTGGTGATTGGCCGGCCGTCAACCCGCACCTTGCCGGCCATAATCAAGGCCTGGGCTTTGCTTCTGCTGTCGGCCAGTCCCTTTTCAGTTAACAGAATATCTAACCTGCGTTTGGTCATCAATAGAAGCGTAACATAATTCTTGGCAATCTGCAACCTGCAAAATTTGTAAAGCAAATGATTTCAATTTTTGCAAAAGCCCCCGGCTTTGAGTATCATACCCGTCTGATTATTTATACGCGAGGGAATCTTGATTACCGGAATTTTCAAAACATTGCGGCCCAAACAGTGGACCAAAAACGGGGCCATTTTTGTAGCCCTAATCTTTGACGTTAAGTTATTTCAGGTTGACGCTTTATTAAAAACCATCATCGGTTTTATCCTGCTCTGCTTCATCTCCGGCACAGTTTATCTGATCAACGATCTGGTAGACATCGAAAAAGACCGGCAACATCCCACCAAAAAAAATCGCCCCCTGGCGGCGGGGCGCGTGCCGGTGAAGATCGCCATCATTACGGCCATCATTCTGCCAACTGTGTGTATTCCGCTGTGTTTCTGGCTGGATTTTTATTTTGGCCTTATTTTAACCGGTTATCTGCTGCTGGAAATTGCTTACTCCTTCATCCTAAAAAATATCGTCATTGTGGATATTCTCACCGTGGCGGCCGGGTTTGTTTTGCGCGTGGCCGGAGGCGTCGTATTGGTAGAGGCCGAACGATTTTCGCCCTGGTTATACGTGTTCACCGTGCTTTTGGCCCTCTTTTTGGTTTTGGGCAAACGACGGGCCGAACTGGCCCTGCTCAAAGAGCAGGCTACCACCACCCGCGCCATTCTGAGTGAATATAACCTGCCTTTTTTGGACGAGATGATGGCCGTGGTCACCGCCGGCACGGTGATGACCTACTCGTTCTACACCTTTTTTGCCCCCAATTTGCCCGAAAACTATCTTATGATGTTGACCATCCCCTTTGTTTTGTACGGGATTTTCCGTTACCTGTATGTGATCCACATCCAGGGCAACGGCGGCGCCCCCGACGAAGTGCTGCTCACCGACCGGCCTATGCAAATTTGTGTGTTTTTGTTTATGTTGGCGGTGGTGGCGATTTTGTACTTGTCCTAAATCAAATTTTTCTCACGGGCGTAAATAGCGGCCTGGGTCCGATCCCGCAGGCCCAGGCAATTGAGGATATTGGAGACGTGATTTTTAACCGTGCCCTCGCTGATGACCAGCGCCTGGGCAATTTCGCGGTTGGTGGCCCCGGTGGCAATCAAGCGCAGCACTTCCAACTCCCGTTCGGTTAAATCGGGACACTCCTCCTCAAGAGCGGGGGTTGCCAGGGCCGGGGCTGCCCCTTTTGCGCTCAATACGCCAACCAATTTTCCGGCAATGGACGGCTCCAGTTGATAAATTCCTCGATGCGCCAATTGAATGGCGTGGGCCAAATCCCGGGCCGGAATATCTTTGAGCAAATAGCCGCAGGCCCCGGCGATGAGGGATTTGACAATGTATTCGTCATCGTCAAACGTGGTCAGCATGAGCACCTGGCAGCCGGGCAATTGGCGCCGAAGTTGCTCGGTGGCAGCAATGCCGTCCATGACGGGCATGCGGATGTCCATTAAAATCACGTCCGGTAAGAGGGTCAAGGCCCGGTCAATGGCCTCCTGGCCGTTGGCGGCGGTGCCTACAACTTCAAGGCCATTCTGAATGCTCAGCAAAGAGGCGATGCCCTCCCGCATCAGTTGTTGGTCGTCCGCTACCAGAACGCGGACGGTGACTGAGGGGTGATTGGTCATTAGAGTTGTTCCTCGATAAAAGTAAGGAGATGCAGGACGCAGATTTTCGCAGAAAAATGCTGATAAAAAATGAAATTTCCAAAAATCAGCGTTTTTCTGTGTCCCAGAAACGTGGCCGAGCCTAAAAAATTTATACAAGAACAAGTCTGTTATTTTTTAAAGGCCTGACCCCGAAACCGGGCCATGCAGTAGGTGTCCACGTATTGCCCCTCTCGAAAGGCAAAATCAACCAGCATGCCCTCAATGTTAAAGCCGAACTTTTCATAGAGCCGGATGGCCGGCGCATTATCGGTAAACACCTCCAACTCAAGCCGGGTCAGGTTCAGCCATTTATCAGCCAGGTCAACGGCGGCTTGCATCAAAGCGGTGCCGACCCCCCGGCCCTGCCAATCGTCTCGCACCGCCATCCCAATTTGTCCCGCATGCCGGCGGCGGGGCCGCTGGGGGGAGGTGCTCAAACCCAGTTGGCCGACGATTTCATTATTTTCCACACAAGCCACCAAACTATAAAGGCCCTCCGGCGGCTCGGCCAGGCGTTTGC
The DNA here is from genome assembly GCA_016931895.1 of Anaerolineae bacterium. Lineage (NCBI taxonomy): Bacteria > Bacillati > Chloroflexota > Anaerolineae > Anaerolineae bacterium. The sequence goes on along the minus strand of JAFGDY010000131.1, from coordinate 4,536 downwards.
GCCACAACTCGACGGAAGGGAACGGCAGTTGCAACGTGCCCCATATTACTTTGGGACCAACATAAATTTGCCGCACGGCTTCGTAATCACCCGGTTCTGCGCGGCGAATGATAATTGTCGTCATCCTTTTACCCTACCTGCTCTACCAACACCAGCGGGTTTTTGGGCACGGTAATCAATAAACTGGTACCCTGGCCCGGCGCGCTCTCCAATTTCAGCGAACCCCGAATTAATTCTAAACGTTCCCGCACGCCTTGCAGGCCATAGTGGGTATCTGCTTTATCGGTCAAGGCGTGGGGGTCAAAACCCTGGCCATTATCTTCAATAAACAAATCGGCCTCTTGAGCGTTGAGGCGCACGCGGACGGTCACCCGGCTGGCCTGGGCGTGTTTTTGGATGTTGGTCAAACCTTCCTGGGCCGCGCGATAGAGCGTGATCAGGGCATGGCGGGAGAAACCGGCCTCGTCGCCTTGAATATCCAGGGCAATGGAAAATTGGCCGGTGTTCATATTGTCCACCAGTTCGGCCAGGGCCTGGCTCAGCGAGAAGGTTTCCGGGGTATCGCGCAGCGCGCTCACGGAGTGGCGAATCTCTTGCAAGGCTGCCCGGGCCAATCGTTTGGATTCCCTCACCGCCTGCTCGGCTTCTTCCGGATTCCGGTTCCTAAAGGCCAGGGCTTTTTCAAGCTGCACGTTGATCACGGTCAGATAATGGCCCAGGCTATCGTGAATTTCGCGGGCCAGGCGGTTGCGTTCGGCGGTAGTGGCCAGTTCGGCCACTTGCGCGGCGTAGGCTTGCAATTTGCGGTGAGATTCTTCCAGTTCGCGCACCAGTTGTTCGGCGCGGCGGCGGTTGAGTCGTTCCTGGCGGATGAGGTAGGCCACATAAAAAATCAAGATAACGCCCAGCAATAATAAGGCATGGAACAAGCTCTCATTTTGATGAAAGTGCCGGGTGGTATCTGTGGCTTCAAAACGGTCAAGCAGGCCCACCAGCCAAACCAGGCCGGTTAAACCATAACTGCTGCCGATTAAAAATAAAACGCTAAAAACCAAGGCCCCGAAAAAAAAGTGCAGCTCCGGCTGGCCCTTGCCATCGGTCAGCAGAACCAGCCAAACCACCAGCAACCGTAACAGCATTATTACGCCGGATGGCCGCCACGAGGGGTGGTCGTTGTAATATAGGTACTCCAGACGGTCCAAGAACAACAGAAACAGGATTGTCCCTATTACAGCGCCAAGCCGCAGCCAGGGGTAAGCAAGGTGGCCGGCGACGGTAAAAATTAAATAACTGTAAACGCCCAGTACCACCAGGTAAACTAACAGCCCTATCGCGTCAATATAACGGGGCAATAACCACTGCCGCCAGGTGAATTGGCCAAGTTTTTGGCGCATACGTATCTCCTGTCCCCCAGTATACCACCAATAAAACCAGCTTCAAAGTGTCCGGCGATAGATAGAGAATAGCCAAAAGTCACGTGACTTTTGGCTATTCTGTTTTAGTTTTAAAAAGACTCTTCCGGCCAAAGGGTACTTGACTTGTGGCCATTTTGCGCCTTGAAATTTCTAACCTCTGGCAAGCGCAAAATAGCCCATTGTACACCTCTCAAAATCCCCAAACAACGATAAACTGAAGACAAATCTAATTCGAATCATCAAATTTTGGGAGCAAGAAAAATGATGGCAGCAAACCCGAATCAACCGGGACAACAAAGCCCCTTACCGGCCCAGGTAGCCTTTAATATCAACTATTACGCCGCCCGGGCCAAAGACTACCTGGCCCGGCACAAAACAACCCCGCCCGCCACGCCACCCGATTATTACCTGGCTTACGGCGACAAATACGTCCGTCGTTTTACCAACCAATTGCGCCCCAAGCTCAGTTCGGCGGGACAGGCATGGCTTGATTTGACCGGCTTTTTATTGCAATGGCAGATGGAGCAGCAGCGAAAAACGAACCCCGTGGCATTTGCCAGGCTTGAAGAAAACCCGGCTGCATTCAGACAATTCGCCTACTCCACTCACGCCGAGGCATACATCCGGGCCGGGATTGCCGACCTATCTTTGAAAGAATGGTGTTTAATCGCGCTTACCCCGGATCCCGGCGATATTCTTTGCCCGGCGGGAATACAACAAGTGCTCAAGGTGGCCGGTCATATTACTGCCGTTTACTGCACGCCAGTAATGGGCCTTTTATGGGGCCTTAGCAGTAAATTGCGCGCCATCCATATTTAATGCTCTCGAAAGTAAATAAACGAAAGGATTTTTATGATGACCAAACAAAAAAAGAACTTCTGGCTCGACATTATTTTGCTGGTGTTGTTTATTGTGACCATTGTGTCGCCGGCCGGACATCACTCCACGGTAGGCCTAATGATTCATTCTGTGGCCGGCGCAATTATGATTTTAGGATCGCTGGTGCATGTGGCCTGGCATTGGGATTGGGTTAAGGCTAACATTTTACGTTACCCTCGCGTCCCCGGTCGGGCCGTCCTCGCCAACCGGCGGATTGATCTGCTGCTGTTGGTGCTGCTGGTTCTATGCGGCGGGTCCGGCTTGCTGGTGTGGGTGATGGACCTGACTTCGCTTAACCAGGTTATCTTTTTGCAGCGGCATTGGGCCGGCCTGCACCGGCTGACCGGTATGGCCATGTTCCTGCTCATGGGGCCGCACCTGGCGCATCACGCCAAATGGCTGGTGTGTATGGCGCGTAAATGCTTTGCACCGGATAAACCAATGAAACTGACACTTGATAATTAAACATCAAAATCATTAACCGTTCACATCCGGGAAGTGAATTGCGTAGACCCTATCCCAAAAGGATAGGTAGCTGTTAGCCAGCCGATAGGTAAGGCCCGGCGGGATGTTGTATGATAGAGTCCGAAAGGATAAACCCTGGCCGGTTTTCTTTTTTTAATGTGGCCGGAGGGATGAGTAAAACAACCATGTCACACACGCCATCAAAATATCCTGATACGCCAGAACAAAATCTATGGATCGCTCAGGCCAAAGCCGGGCAGCAGGCTGCTTTTGGCCGGATTGTGGAAAAATACCAGCAGCCCGTTTACAATATTTGTTACCACATGCTCAAAAACACCGACGAAGCCGAAGACGCGGCCCAGGAGGTTTTTCTGCGGGCCTACACCAAGCTGGATACGTATGATGACCAGCGCCAATTTTCTACCTGGCTATTCGCTATCGCCTCCCACTACTGCCTGGATCGGTGGAAAAAACGGCGGTTTCAATTGGTAGCGTGGGATGATCTGCGGGAATATCTCTCCGACCGGGAAACCACCCAACCGGAAAAGGCCGTGCTGGAAGCAGAAGCTACCCAGGAAGTGCAAGACCTACTCCAGTTGCTCCAACCCGATTATCGGATTGTGGTGATTCTAAAATACTGGCACACGATGTCGTACGAAGAGATAGCCCAAACCCTGGACACCACCATCAGCACCATTAAAAGCAAACTCTTCCGCGCCCGCAAGATGCTGGCCCAGGCAGCCACCCACAAACAGAGCGCCTCAATCGTCCCGCACGGGATAGCATTGGCTGGAAGTTATTGATTGACCTGCCTCTCGAAACTTCCTGACGCCGTCATTGCCCAAATACAAACCCGGACACCCTTGGTGTCCGGGTTCTGGTTACTACCTAACCACTCCCCAAATCTGGTTTATACTAACCGCACACAAAAATTTCCAATTTGGTATGATAAAAAAGGGGCCAGAAAAAATCCTGGCCCCTTATCTTAAACCATTATTTGAAGATCAAAGGCAGGTAATAATTATGATCGGGCGCCGGAGACAGCGATTGAATGAAGTGCGCCGTAACCAACTTGTCCTCCCCATCCATCGTTATTTGACAGACACCTTCACCAGCACAGGCTCCACTCCAGTGATCGAACGTCCACCCAGTCGCCGCTGTGGCCGTCAGGGTGACCACAGCACCGTAGTGGTAGGTGGCCTGATCGGGGTCAACCTCCACCGAGCCGCCTGCCGCCGGTTCGACAACCACAACGAGTGTATACTCATTGGCCGTCCACCGGGCGTACAGCGTGTGGTCCGCCGCCGTCGCCACGACGGTGTCGGCAGTGACCTCGCTTCCACCCGAGGCCGCGGTGAACCAACCCGCAAAGGTGTAACCCGTGCGGCTGGTGGTGGCCAGAGTGCCATAGGCCAAGCCATACGTCACCTCTTTGCTGGCCGGGTCAGGATCGGTCCCGCCGTTGGCATCAAACGTCACAGTGTAGGTGTCGGCCGTCCACTGCGCCGTCAGCGTCAGGTTTTGGGCTGGCATAGTTGCAGGCACGGCCGGATTCCACCCCGCAAAGGTGTAACCCTCCCGCGTCGGATCGTCCGGGGCGGTGATCGCGCTGCCGAAGTCCTGGGTGATGGAGTCCACCGGGCTGCCGCCCGCGCTGTCGAAGGTGAGGGTGTATTGGTTGATCGTCCACTGCGCGTACAGGGTGTGGTTCGCCGCCGTGTCCACCACCGTCGCCGCAGTGACTTCGGCCCCACCGCTGGCGGCGGTGAACCAGCCG
>JAFGDY010000130.1 GCA_016931895.1 Anaerolineae bacterium | reverse complement strand
TGGGCGCGGTACGAGCAGTTGGCGGGTAAATAGTTGATCTTAAGACCTCAAAGGTTGTCCGGCGTTCGTCGGCAAAAACCTTTGAGGTTTCACCTTTTAATCAGCATTACAGGTCGCGTTTTTACCGTGATAATTTTGGGCAGTCAGTCAGGACATCATGCGACAAGCGCGACCTGTAATCATCTTACTCATCCAAGGAGACTGAGCTATGGACTTAAGCACTACCTACATGGGCATGACCTTAAAGAATCCCATTGTACCGTCGGCCTCACCGTTGTCTGAAAAGATTGACAATATCCGCCAAATGGAGGATGCAGGCGCAGCCGCCGTGGTAATGTACTCTCTCTTTGAAGAGCAGATCAAGGGCGAGAGCGAACAATTGGACCATTTCTTGAGTTATGGCACCGACACCTTTGCCGAGGCTTTGAGCTATTTCCCCGAAGCCGAGTCGTACAAAGTTGGCCCGGATGGATACCTGGAGCTAATCAGCCAGGCCAAACAGGCCGTGGACATTCCCATTATTGGCAGCCTCAACGGGGTTTCTACCGGCGGTTGGATTGAGTATGCCCAAAAAATTGAGCAGGCCGGGGCCGATGCGCTGGAATTGAATGTTTATTACATCCCCACCAATATCAACCGGCCCGGCAGTGAAATTGAGCAAATGTATGTGGACATTGTCAAGGATGTAAAAGGCAGTGTTTCCATTCCGGTGGCGGTTAAATTAAGCCCCTTTTTCAGCGCTACGGCTAATATGGCCCATCGCCTGGCCACCGAGGGCCAGGCCAATGCCCTGGTGCTTTTCAATCGTTTTTACCAATCCGATTTTGACCTGGAAAACCTGGAAGTCATCCCTCACCTGGAATTGAGCAACCGTTACGAATTACGCCTGCCTCTGCGCTGGGTGGCTATTCTCTATGGCCGGGTGCCGGTGGATTTTGCCATTACCAGTGGGGTGCATACTTACACCGGCGTATTGAAGTGTATGATGGCCGGGGCCAAGGTGGCTATGCTGGCGTCGGAACTACTGCGTAACGGCGCCGGCCGGATTGAAACAATTTTGACTGAAATAGCAGCCTGGATGGACGAGCACGAGTACGACTCGATTGCCCAGATGCAGGGCAGCATGAGCCAGAAGAATGTGGCCGAACCGGCTGCCTTTGAACGGGCCAACTACATGAAAGTGCTGCAATCCTGGAAACCCGACCCAACCGGGCAGCGTATTTAAAGGGTAATTAGTTTTTCCCGAGACCAGTTCACAAATGAACACAGATGCAGGCAACCATAGTTGCCTGCCCAGCCATTAGTTTATCTGGAAGCGTCTGAGTTGATTTGTGAACTTTTTTATTCTTAAGCCCTCCCCCTACCGTTTGCTTGAAACTTTTTGAGCTTATTTTCGTAATTAATATCAAGAATGTACACGTAATTTAGTTAGCAAATTTCTAAGGAAAGTAGGGTATAAAAATGGGATGTGGCAGACTATTATTGGCCATCTTACTTCCCCCCCTGGCTGTTCTGGATAAGGGCTGCGGCGCGTTTTTGGTGGTGCTCATCTTGACCCTGGTCGGGTGGGTTCCCGGCGTTATTGGGGCGCTGGTGCTTGGCTCAATTGATTAGAATTAAAGCCAGAGAAAAAGCGCAGGCTGTTTGAGCCTGCACTTTTTCCCATTTTGATCAGGCGAGGATAAACGTAACCAAAGACAAATCATTTGCCAGGAGATTTGACCATGCACGTGATGCTCATTCATGGGCAAGGCCGCACCCCCTTATCCATGTCTATTTTGGGGTGGCGGTTGAGCCAAAAACAGCACAATGTTCACTATTTTGGCTACGCTACCTATTTACAAACCTTTGATAGCATCACCCGGCGTTTTGCCCGGACCATCCGCGACGAAATTGGCGACGCGCCCTATGCCATTGTCAGCCATTCGTTAGGAGGTATCATTGCTCGCGCCGTTTTGCCGGAATTAGCCAGCCACCCGCCGCAACACCTGGTGATGCTGGCCCCACCCAACCAACCGGCCCGTATTGCCAAAATCATGCGTCCCAATCCACTTTATTGGTGGATTACCTGGGATTGCGGCCGCAAATTGGCCGATGACGCCTTTTATGACACGTTACCTTTACCCACTGTCCCCACCACCATCATTGCCGGGACCAGGGGCGTGGACGGTTTGCTTCAGCAAGCGATTTTTGGTACGGAAACGGTTAATGACTCCATTCTATCGGCGCAAGAAACTGGGTTGGGCGAAGGTTACGAGGTGATCTTAGTGCCGGCCACGCACGCCTTCATTATGAATTCCAAAGAGGTGGCGGCAACGGTGCTGGAGATTCTGGGCAATGGACATTGGCCAACGGAAAACGCACGAGCGTAAATTTTGCTGCTCTCGTTGTTAGAGATTTTCGAAAATTCCTGCTTGGGCTATAATAGAGTAAGTATAGATGTCCAGAAAAATTACTTCCCCAAAAAACAGGGTAACAGGTAGCAAGGTAGCAGATAAAAAGTTTGCTACTCTGTTACCTTGCTACCTGTTTCAGCGGCAAAAACTTTTCTGGAGCACTATATCTCCAACTTAATTGGACATATTATTTGTTAAACATGGAGGGAAATCTATGGCCCAGAGAAAACAATCGCGCGGCCAATGCGTTTTTTGTGGTCGAGAAATGGCCAAGGGTGGTTTGAGCAAGCACCTGGCCACCTGCGCAGAACGCCAGGCCGCTATTGATACCGCCAACCAAAAGCCGGGCAAAAGCGAAAACCTTTATCATTTGCAGGTGCAAGACGCCTATCTGCCCGACTTCTGGTTGCATTTAGAAATGAACGGCTCGGCAACGTTAAAGGAATTGGATCGTTATTTGCGGGCTATCTGGTTAGAATGTTGCGGCCATTTGAGCCGGTTTTCTTTTGGCGGTTGGAGCGGCAAGGAAATTTCAATGAAAACGCCCATCGAGCGAGTCTTCAACCCGGGCATCGAGTTGACCCATATCTACGATTTTGGCACTTCTTCAGAAACATTGGTCAAAGCTGTGGCCGTGCGGCAGGGCAAACCGCTCACCAAACATCCTATTACCTTAATGGCCCGCAATTTTCAGCCGGAGGTAGAGTGTATGGAGTGCAGCAAACCGGCCACCTGGTTATGCCTGGAGTGCGTGTACGAATTGGACCAGCCGGGGACGCTGTGCGACCAACATGCTCAAACGCATCCACACGATGACTACGGCGAGCCAATGCCGCTGGTGAATTCGCCGCGAGTGGGGATGTGCGGCTATACGGGGCCGGCAGAACCGCCTTACTGATTGCCGTCCTGCCTATCCTTCAGCCTAACCAACCGGCGGTCATTGACCGGCACGTAATAGGGATTATACCAGGCGACCAAACGAACGATGAGCGGAACCAACCGCCAAAACCACCCAACCAGGCGAGGCGAATTAAACAAATAAGCCAGCCGGGCTACGTTGGCCCGCATCCGTAATTGCGACAGGATGGGATGGGCCAGGATGCGCCGGTGATAATGGGTAAACGAAAAATCTTGGCGGGCAAAAGCATCAATAATGGCTTCTGCCGCCACCTGACCATAGGCCAGGGCAAAAGAAATGCCCTCGCCAAACATGGGGTCTGCGCCGGCAGCATCGCCCACCAGAATAACGTGGGGCATGGCAAAGCGCCCGCACGGGTCAAACCAGTGAATGGGATGGCCCTGCAAAAGGTAGTCGGCCAAATTCCGTTCTCGTTCGGCCAGGGCCTGGCGTAATTCTTGTTTGAGCGATACGGGGGGACGTTCTGGCCGGGCGCGGCTGTCAAACACGCCACGATTCATAAATGGTTGGCCCTTGACCAAACTGGGAAAATCCCAATAATAGCCCTGTAGGCCGGCCCTCATCCGGCTGAAGTCAAAAGTGGCGATGCCTTTTTGAAATTCTTCTTGTTCTTCAGCCGTTTCCGGCGTCAATACCTCCAGCAAGCGGGCCATGCGTTTGCCGTTATCCCACTTGAGCGCCCGGCGCACAAAACTACGCGACCCGTCCGCGCCCACCAGGATTTTGGCGTGAAAGGTTGTTTGCGCCGTGACAACTTCAATATAAGTAGGGTGAGGGATAATGGCCTTGACGGCCTCGCCCTGGCGCAACTGGATCCCCCGTTTTTCTGCCTGCCGGACCAACCAGTGGTCAAACTCATCCCGGCGCACAATCCGAAACACAGGGTCGTCGCGGACCGCAAACGTTAAATCCTGATAAACAAAGCGCAGTTCGCGTACCGGCACATGGGCCGGTTCAAACGCCAGCCCTAATCCGGTTAACACATCCTCGCCCAAACGGGTGATTCCCCCCCCGCACAATTTTTCGCGGGGATGAATGGCTTTGTCTATGGCCACCACGCGCCCGGCCCAGGTTGGCTCAGCCTGGATCAGGTGCAAAGCGGTAGACATGCTGGCCGGGCCGGCCCCAACAATAAAAACATCAACTTGTTGGATTTTTGACATCACGCTTAACCCTTAAGGTAAAAACAAAACCCTGAATTGCTTCATTTTAGAGATTGGGGCACAATCCGTCAATATCTTTGGGAATTAATGATAATGACCTTGTGGCAAGAGATTATCTGGACCATTCAAAATAAGCGCAATTTCATCATTACCTCGCACGTTAACCCGGATTGTGACGCGCTGGGCTCCGAATTAGTGCTGGCGGAACATTTGCGCCACCTGGGTAAACAGGTGGCTATTCTCAACAGTGATGCAACGCCAACGGCCTTCCGTTTTCTTGACCCCCAGAAGGTGATCAAAAAATATTCTCAAACCAAACACGCCACGCTCATTAAAAAAGCCGACTCGATTGTGGTATTGGATGCCTCGGGTGGATGGGAGCGCGTTGGCCGGGTGGGTGAGGCTTTGGCTCAGAGCAAGGCTCTAAAAATTTGTATTGATCACCATGCCGATCCTGCCGATTTTGTAGACCTGGCCGTGGTTGACGCCACGGCCGCCGCCACGGCCGAATTGATCTATGAGTTATTGCTGGCTATGGGCGGTTCGTTATCGGCAAATATGGCTCAATCACTTTACGCCGCTATCATCACCGATACCGGCAATTTCCGCTTTCCCAAAACCAGCCCGCGCACCCACCGCATTACGGCGGAGTTGTTGGCCGCCGGGGCCAACCCTATAGAGATATACCGCCAGGTTTATGAGCAATATTCATTAGGGCGCGTGCGTTTGAAAGGACACGTGCTAGACTCTATCAAAACTGCGGCCAATGGCCAGATAGCCTATTATGGTTTAGACAGGGCCACCTTAAAGGCTTATGGGGTAAAAATATCGGAGTTGGATGGATTTGCCGGTTTGGGCCAGGAAATTGGCGGCGTGCGCGTGGTTGTTTTTGGCGTGGAACGGACTAAAGGCCGGGTCAAAATTAGTTTGCGCAGCGATGGCAGCGTGGCCATTAATCACCTTGCCGCTGCCTACAACGGCGGTGGACATCCCTCTGCCGCGGGAGCTTTGGTAGAGGGGAATTTGGCTGAGATAATGGCCGAGACGGTGGAAAAAGTAAGCATATTGCTTGCGCAGCAAAGTCAAGATGCAGGCTAAGGGCGGCAAAGCCTATCCCCTGAAGACAAAACCTATTTGCCATTTTGCTGAAAAAAGTTTATATTTCCAACGTAATTCTAATAAAACTGGTATATAATGTAACGCGGTAAAAACCAAGCAATGAGTTTGTGAGGAAGTTGTTATGCCTATTTATGAATATGAATGTCTCACCTGTGGTATCCACTTTGAAAAACGTCAAAGTTTTAGCGACGAGCCTCAAGCTGATTGTCCTAACGGCCATTCAAATACCCGGCGTTTGCTGGCCGCTCCCTTAATTGTTTTTAAGGGCAGCGGTTTTTACGTTAATGACAGCCGCAGTAAAAATGGCGTCAACCACAGTTCTGCCGATAAAAAAGCGGAGAGTAAACCAAGCCCAAAGCCGGAGAAAAAAACTGAAACCCCACAAGAAACGGCTTAGGAGTCATCAATCTGCAAAAAAACCCGGCCAACGCCGGGTTTTTTGTTTTTTGCAATTTAATGTTTGCCCAAATTCTAACCCTTACCAGGATTGTGGGAGCACATGAAAAGCATCCGGGGGAAAGTGAAGAAAAACTCGATCTCCTTCTTGACGCAATTCTTCAAAACGCGGATTGTAGTTAGTTACCGACACAAAATATCCTCCCTGCACCTCAACTTCATATTCTACATGAGAGCCTAGATATTCTGCTTGTTTAATCTCCCCTTCTAAGCTGGCTTCAGTTTCTTGGCTACGGCGTAGTTGGACTGCTTCCGGCCGGATGACCAGATATACGGCCTCACCGCGTATGAAAGAATGACCATTGAATGTAAGCGAGATGGATTTTCCAAAAAAATCCAACCCCAGCTTGCCATCGGCATCTGTCAGAACCGTACTTTTAATAAAATTTGACTGTCCGACAAAATCAGCCACAAACACTGACGCGGGTTTGGTGTAGATTTCGGCAGGGGTGGCAACCTGTTCAATTTTTCCGTTATTCATCACCACAATACGATCCGACAAGCCCATTGCCTCGGACTGATCGTGGGTGACGTAAAGGCTGGTAATGCCCAGGCGTTTTTGGAGCCGCCGGATTTCGGTGCGCATTTGCACCCGTAGTTTGGCGTCCAGGTTAGACAGAGGCTCGTCAAACAGCAACACTCGTGGCTGCATTACCAAGGCTCTGGCCAGGGCTACGCGCTGTTGTTGCCCGCCCGACATTTGGTGGGGCATCCGGTTTTCCATACCCACCAGGTTCATCAGGCTCATGGCAATTTCGACTCTTTCTTTGATCAGGTCTTTGCTCAACCGTTTCACCCGCAGGCCATAGGCAATATTGTCAAAGACAGACATATGGGGAAACAGGGCAAACCCCTGAAAGACCATTGCCATAGGTCGTTTGTTGGGGGGAACATTGTTGATCACCTGGCCGTCCAGGATAACTTGGCCCGCGGTTGGAAATTCAAAACCGGCTACCAGGCGGAGGGTTGTTGTTTTGCCACACCCCGACGGGCCTAATAGGGTGAGGAATTCTCCCTGCCGAATTTTAAGATCAATGTCGTTCACCGCAATTTGGGGAGTATCCTTGGTAACAAATGTTTTGGTGAGACTTTTTAATTGCAGGGCAATGGTTTCGGATTTTTTCTCGACAGGTTTGAATAAACTAACGGTGGTATCTTTTGTTTCCATAGGTTTGTTTGTCCTTACACTTCTAGTCTGCATAAAGTTTTTAAGACTCAACCAGTCGCTCTGCGCCTGTATTTGAGCCAACGGTTAAACGTAACAAGCCAATTGCTATCAAAACGATGGCAATCAACACCACACTGTAAGCCGCGGCGTTGCCAAACCGGCCTGTTTCGGCCTCGTTCAAAATTTGGGCGGTCATAATGCGCCACTCGGGCGTAACGAGAAAGATAATGGGAGACAGAGACGTCATCGAACGGGCAAAAGCCCACACCAACCCGGCAAAAACGGCCGGACGGATCAGGGGGATGGTCACTTTATAAAAAGTGGTGGCCGAACTGGCGCCCAGGCTAAACGAGGCTTCTTCCATTGACTTGTGAATTTGGGTGAGCGCAGCCGAGCCGGCCCGCACAGAAGCGGAAATGCTGCGCACCGTGTAAGCCATGACGATGATGAAGGCAGTGCCGGTTAATTTAGGAATCAAGCCGCCAAGGAAAGGTTTGTTATAAGCCAGAATCAGGGCAATTCCAACCACGGTTCCGGGTACGGCCAATCCCAGCACAGAAGCCAGGTCCACCAGGGGCCGTCCAATGAATTTACGCCGGACCACAAGAAAAGCAATCAAGAGGCCCATCAGGGCGGCCAGCGGGGTAGCAATAGCTGAGAGTAAAATGGTATCTTTAAATGCTTCTGCGCCATAGCCGAATAACACAAAGCGGAAGTGATCCAGGGTAAAGTTGAAATTGATGCCCCATACTTCGGTAAAGGCCCCCACCAGGATATAACCATAGACCAGGAAAATGAGCGCAGCGAATAACAGCCCGCCGATGAAGAAGGGCCATCTTGCCCAGGGATTGGTAATCAAACGAACCTGGCCGGTGGGGTTGCCGGTGACAGTGATAAAAGAGTGACGGCTGATCCAATAATACTGCACAAAGAAAATCACCAGCGAGGGGACCAGGAGGATTGTTGATAAAACGGCCCCGGCTTCCAGATTGTACTCCCCGATGATGGCCAGATAGATCCGCGACGCTAACACCGTCATGCTGCCGCCCAACAACAAGGGATTGCCCAGGTCGGCGATGGCGGAAACAAACAGTAGCAGGAAGGCGCTGGCAAAACCGGGCAGGAGCAGGGGCAGGGTGATGGTACGGAACGTGCGCCCCCCACTGGAGCCCAGATTGATGGCTGCTTCGTCTAACGAAGGGTCTAGCGCGCGCAGCATACCCAGCAGGCTGAGGTAAGCAAAAGGGATAAAAGAAATGGTTAAGGCAAAGATTAGCCCGTCGGCGCCGTAAATGTCGTAACGAAGGCCAAGCCACTGTTTGGTAATCAAGCCACTGCGGCCAAACAGGGTTATGGTAGACATAGCCACAGCAAACGGAGGGGAAATGATAGGGATGATTGCGGCCAGGTGAAACAGGTTTTTGAAGGGCACCTTGACCCTTACCTGAATGTAGGCCAGCAGGAAACCAAGCGCTGTGCCCAGCGCAGCCACGCTCAAGCCGACCCACAAGGTGTTTAGAATCACCTGTCGCGTTTCGTTTTGGGTTAACAGATGAGAAAATAGCGGCAGCGCCTTGGCCGATACGCTGGTTAATAAAATTTTGAATAGCGGGTAGATGACGAAGCCGACGAGAAAGAGAACTGAAATGAGCAAACCGATAGCCAGAAAGCCATCCTGGCCAAGACGTCTGAACTCATATATTCGTTGCTCTAATGAGCGGATCATGTTGTCGTGTACTCCTTGTATATGGCGATATTGATATAGTTTTTCAGAAAAAGATATTGATTTTTTACCGGGTAAGCCGAAAGCATTGCCTTCGGCTTGCCTAAAAAACATTATCTAAAAAGCTATAGTAGTTGAATGGGTCTTGCTGATAAAACAGGGGCCGTAGTTATTAGTATCAGCCTTGTTCCCTACGACCCCTCACTATGCGTTAGGCTTATCTCTGTAGAAGCCGGTACTGCGGAAAAAGAGCAACTCGGCAGCCTTTTAGTCTTCTGGCGCAGCCATACCGTCTCGAACCTCTGCGGCGAACCGTTCCGGGAAACCGCCAGCCCGCAACTCTTCAACCAGTTCAGGGCTAAATCCTTGGGCCAGAACAACCTGAGCCAATTTGACTGCTTCGGGGGGAACTTGGGCGTTCGGGTTGGTAGGAATCTGGAAATTATCTGTGGTTGCCCCTAATTCCTGGGCGGCAGGAGTTAAGGCCCACTCGATGAATGTCTTTCCGGCTTCAGGATTCTTGGCTCCGGCAATGAGCGAAACCTGGCCAATCTCGTAGCCGGTCCCTTCTTGGGGAAAAGAGGAGACCAAATCAACGCCGGTTTCTTTGGCAAATTTAACGCAATCGTGGGAGAAAATAACCGAAACGGCCACTTCACCGGCGGCGGTCATCCGGCCTGGCGATGAGCCGCTTTTGGTGTATTGAAAGATGTTCTGGTCGAGCTGGCGCAAATACTCCAAAGCCCCATCTTCGCCGCCGTTGAGAGCAACCAAAGCGCCGCCGGCTGTCACAGCCGTGCCTGACGTGCGTTGGTCGGCCATAGCAATATTATCCTGGTAGATAGGGTCAAGGAGGTCTTGCCAGGAAGTTGGCACTTCAGCCCCAAGATCGTTGAGCAGTTCTTGATTAGAGCAAAAACCAAGCGCGCCAACGTAGATGCCGGTCCAGATACCGGTGGGGTCTTTTAAAACGTCATCAATAAACTCGGCATTGGCCGGAAGATAAGGTTCAATAAGATCCTCTTGGGCCGCCGCGCCAGGGCCAAGACTGGGGCCGCCAAACCACACGTCAAACGAGGGATCATCCTTTTCCGCCCGGAGACGAGCCAGCGCCTCACCGGACGACATGCGGACCATTGAGGTTTCAATCCCGGTGCTGGCCTCAAAAGCCTGAACCGCTGCCTGGCAATGATCCTCTTGCATCCCGCACAAAACAGTTAGCGGGCCGCTAATTTTAGGCGCAGGTTCATCGGTTGGTTCAGATTCCGGCACGTCTGTGGGCGCAGGTTCTGGCGCATTTGTTGGTTCAGCGGACGCCTCGGCGGCCTGGGTTGGGGCCTGGGTGGGAGGTAAGGGAGTAGATTCTGCGGCTGCCGTGGTGCAGGCGACCAAAATCAAGCCGGCCATAAGCCAAAGTGCTATCCAAAAGTAATTACATTTCATAGTTATTCCTCCTTAGGTTAAGTAGATTAAATATATTGCTGATACTGCCAAGGAGTATAACACAGGTAAGGATGTCTATGGTTTCCTAAAAGTTACATTTAGGTAACAGTTTGGTAACAGCACGGCGGCTTTAAGGGCCTGGTGGGATGAATTGGTAGCCTACCCCGCGAATGGTTCGAATAAAACGGGGTGTTTTGGGGTCTGGCTCTATTTTTTGTCGCAGCCGATAAATCTCAACTTTGACCATTTCCGGCCCTCCTTCCCAGATTTCCAACTCCCAGACCTCTTTGAGCAGTTCCTGCACGCTTAACACCCGTCTCTCATTTTTTATCAGGTAAACCAGTAGACGATATTCAAGGGCGGTCAGCTCTACCGGGCGGTTATTGAGGGTAACGGTGTGGCTTAAAAAATCTATATTGAGCGGGCCTTTTTGCACGGGGGGCGTAAGGGGCGTTTGACGCGCCCGCCGGAGAATGGTTTGCACGCGCAAAACCAGTTCGCGGGTGCTGAAAGGTTTGGGGATGTAATCGTCGGCCCCTACTTCCAGGCCGGTAATCACGTCGGCCTGATCAGACCTGGCGGTGAGCATAAGGATGGGAAGCATGGTGTCTTGCCGGATTTGACGGCACAATTCAAAACCATCTATGTCGGGCAACATTACGTCAAGAACAATAATATCAACGTGGCGATCTCTGATATATTGTAGGGTTTGATGACCATCGTAGGCGGTGAGAACTTCGAAGCCAGCAACCTGTAAGGCATAACTAATCACGCCTACCATTTGGGGTTCATCGTCTACAACAAGTACCACGGGTTTGTCGTTCATTATCCGGTTACTCCTCTGTTGGCTGGCCCGCAAAAGGAAGACTCATAAAAAATGTTGTGCCCTGGCCCAAGCTGGTATCAACGTATACTTTGCCGCCATGTAATTCCGCAATCTGTTTGACAATCAATAGCCCCAATCCGGTACCCTTGCCTTCAGTGGCAAACCGGCGAAAGAGTTGTTGGCGCTGTTCAACAGACATCCCTGCCCCGTCATCTGTTACCGAAACCAGCAACCCCAGGTCATTTTTGGCCACTGAAACAATGATTTGACCTTGGGACGAAGTATGCCGGATAGCGTTTTGAATCAGGTTGATCATGGTTTGCCGCAAAAGCACCGGATCGGCATGCACCGTGGGGAGCACCTGGGGATAGTAGGTTCGGATGTCTTGTTTGCGGCGGGTAGCGAGGGTACGCATATCAGCTACCACCAACCGGATAATATCACGGATGTCGGTAGGGTGAAAGCTGGGCTTAAAGACCCCGGACTCTAACTTACCCTGGGTTAACATATTTTCGGCTTGAGCGGCAATGTAACGGCTGTTCTCGTCTATGTTTTCTAAAAACGTGCGCTGCTGCTCAGTTAAGGGACCGGGCGCTCCATCCAGAATCAGTTCAACTGAGGTTTGGATCAGGGTCAAGGGCGTACGGATTTCGTGGGCGCGCATTAAAAAACGGTCGGAGCGTGTTTCAGCCTTTTTTTCCAGTTCGGTGCGGAGGGTAACTTCGCCCGCCAAACGATGTCCAACGGCGCCGGTTATGGCCCCAATGAGGATAAAGGCCAGGCTACGAGTGACGATGAGGGGCAGTGGTTGAGGGTTGGTCACGATGGGGAAAAAGATGATAACATTCAGGCCAATGGCGATCAAACTCAACCATAGGGGGACGTGCCAAATAGCCACAGAACAGGATGCCACGATTAAGGGGGCATATAACAAAACAAATATCTGATCCAAACCCAGGGTCAGCATAGCCGCCAGCACCACATCGCTAATGATACTGATGATTGTTACCAGGGGACGGGTGGGGGGCCACAAGCGGGCTAACTCCGGGCCAAGTAAAACTGCCAGCAACAGCGGCCAAAACGGCCGTATTAATTGCCAAATTTCAGGGGGTCGGAATACCCCCAACACCAGAGGCGCGAGAGCGACGATGAGCCAGCGGCCAAGCCGCCAACCTATTTTGTCGAACAGGCCTGGAGTCACTTGTGTTAGCATTTGTTTTAACAGTTGGTAGCGTAAGGTGATTATCCAAATTTTTTACTGATTGAGTATCAAAATCAATCCATTATACCCCAGATTTGAAGACGAGAACAACTTTAATGTTTTTCCGGTTTGTGCCGGCTACGGCGCGCCGTGACGCGGCGAGAAGAGTTACCTCTCTGCGAGTAATCGCGGTGCAAACCATTCAACACCGGAGTGACGAAGTGGCAAGTTAAGGGGCCACTGCCCTGGGATACAGCGGCGGCGGCCGAGTTAATGTCAACAAGCCAGCAAGCTTATCCGCAAATGCATCCAAAAATCGCTGCGTCGCCTGAGTGTTGCCTGGTTTCTTAAATATTCTTAAAGATGAAAAGGTCACGTTGTTGGCTTTGGGGAAGGTTTGAGTTGGAAAAGTGAACCCGCAATCCTGAATACGCAATTAGCAACAGAAAATTGCGACCAACGCTTGAAATGAACAACAGGCCACCACTGATTGATAGTGGCCTGTTTTTTGTTGAACAAACCCGGCAAAGTTAGGGCCAGCAGGTACGTACAGCTTATTGGTCCAATAGGGGCCAACAGGCTCAGGCGCTCAAAATTCATCCGTCGCTTGTTTTGTGCTAAAATGGGATGGAGTAAATTATCAACGGTTTGCACGGGGGTATCCTCTTGAGAGCAACATTTGAAACTGGAAATGTGCCGAAATCTAACTTACTGGCCACAAAATTGCACCGGCCTGTCCTTCCGGCCAAATGGGTTCAACGCCCACATCTTAGCCAACGCTTGCATGAAGGATTGGCCTTCAACCGGCAGATCACGCTCGTATCGGCCCCGGCCGGATTTGGAAAAACCACCTGCATCAGCGAATGGCTGAACACATTGCCCAACTGGCCAATAGCATGGTTGTCCCTGGATGCTGCGGATGACGACCCTGGACGCTTCTTTGCCTATTTTATTGCGGCCTTGCAACAGGTAGAGGCGAACCTGGGCCGGGATATCGAGAGCGTATTGCGCTCCGGGCAACTTCCTCCGGCCGAGATCATTAGCGCGACCCTGATTAACGATATTCTGAAATTGGCGGGCCGCTTTTTGCTGGTTCTGGATGATTTTCACGTGATCCAGGATCGTTTCATTCTGCAAGTTTTGGAGCAATTGGTTGCCAATCTGCCCCCGCCACTATACCTGGTTCTGCTGACCCGCGAGGACCCCCCTTTGCCGCTGGCCCAACTCCGGGCCAACAACCGGCTCACCGAGATTCGGGCGAAGGATTTACGTTTTACCGACGGTGAGGCAAACCGTTTTTTGAATGAGGTGATGCGCCTTTCCCTTTCCCAGGCGGATGTCGCCGCCTTAGAAGACAAGACCGAGGGTTGGATCGTTGGCTTACAACTGGCCGGTCTGTCTGTCCGCGACCGGGACAATCCATCCGATTTCATCGCCGCCTTGAGCGGCAGTCACCGCTTTATTCTGAGCTACCTCACCGAACAAGTCCTCCACCGGCAGCCGGAAGAGGTCCAGCAATTTTTGCTGCAAACCTCTATTCTGGACAAGCTGAACGGTGATTTATGTAACGCGGTCACCGGCCGTTCCGATGGTCGGGCCTTGTTGGAACGGCTGTTCAACGGCAACCTGTTCCTGATCCCCCTGGACGACGAGCAGCAATGGTATCGGTATCATCATCTGTTTGCCGACTTGTTGCGCGACTTGCAAAATGATCTCCAGAAAGATAAAGCCGCTAAGCTGCATCAGCGCGCCGGCCGCTGGTATGCCCAAGCGGGAATGGTGAGCGAGGCCATCCCGCACGCGCTGGCTGCCGAAGATTATGCGCTGGCTGTGGACCTGCTTGAAAATCACGCCATGGAAATGATTATGCAGGGGTATGCCAAAACGGTGAACGGTTGGGTGCAGGCGATACC
>JAFGDY010000129.1 GCA_016931895.1 Anaerolineae bacterium | reverse complement strand
CTCCAGCGAAAAATACTCGCTGGCGCCGCAGCAGTTCCAGTCGTCAAGCTCAACAAATTCAAGCCCCAGCGGCCCGGCTACCGCCATAGCCGAGTCGTGATAGGCGCGAGCATTACGTTCCAGCGAGCAGCCGGGATAGTAGCCGTATTTCATGATTCACCTCCCAGCTCTTTAGCTTTTTTCAAGATGGCCTTTAACTCCTTGAGGCCTTTAATGCGGGTGGGAATGAGGCCCATGCGGCCCTTGAAAAACATGCCCGGCCCCATGGTGGTTGCCATTTTGACCATCCCCAGGGGGTTATGGCGCAGGTAATAACGGGTGGCCAGGCCCACTTCAAAACTGCGTCCAAAGTTTTCCACAAAATCAATGAAATAGCCGGAGAAATCGGGCGCATCGGCGGCGCTGGACTCTTGATAGTAACCCTCTTGAATGGCCATCCGTTTGAGAGTATACATCAAATCGGTAATGTGTATCTGTTGGGGACAGCGGACCGTGCAGTAATAGCAGGATACGCAATACCAGGGGGTGTTACTGCTCAAAACTTGTTTTTTCATGCCCGCTTCGATCATGGCAAACAGCGCGCGGGGGGTGTGGTCCATATCAGGGCCTGACGGGCAGGAGCCGCCGCATGTGCCACATTGCAAACACAGCTTTAAACGAGAATCGCCCGGCGTGGCCGCCTCTACTTCAGCCAAAAAAGTAGGAGCGCGGGCCGGGGTAAAAGTTACCGTCATAACAACCTCCTTATAGAATTCACCGGTGAATATCTTTGATGCCGTACTTGTGATTATAACATTAACTCAAAAAGATTTTAGTGTGTAATGTCACGAATAAGGGCGACAAAAGTCACTTAGAAATTAGCGTGGTTGTTTTGCGGGTGAAGTTGGTTTATAATCAGAGATGATTTGCCGGCCCGGTATCGGCTGAGGCCAGATGTTGGTCCGCCGACTACTTAGGCAGGATGACTCTATCTAGCGATGGCCGTTTCACTTCTTTCCACCAAACTCTATATTCCTCCCGCGCGGGCAAACGCCGTGACGCGCCCCCACCTGACCGAAAAATTGCTGGCGGGGATTAATCGTCCGGGCAGTTTTACCTTGCTGTCTGGCCCGGCAGGATTTGGGAAAACGACCCTGCTGAGCGATTTTGTCGTCCGGCTCGGGTGGCCAGTCGCGTGGCTGTCGCTTGATGAAGGAGATAACGACCCGTTCCGGTTTTGGACGTATCTGATTACGGCCTGCCAGTTTATTGTGGGTAATGTAGGTGAAGCGGCGCTGGAATTGTTTAACACGCCTCAACCGCTGCCCGATGACACGGTTCCGATCATTCTGATTAATGATCTCGCCACCCAAGATCAATCAATGGTGCTGGTGCTGGATGATTACCACGAAATCCAAAACCCGGCCCTTCACGCCGGTTTCCTGTTTTTGCTGGATCATCTCCCGGAAAATTTGCACCTTGTGGTCTCCACCCGCATCGATCCCCCCTGGCCGCTGGCCCGTTTTCGTGCCCGGAACCAACTGAACGAAATCCGCGCCCAGGACTTGCGCTTCAGCCTTGCAGAGACGGCCGAATTTTTAAACCGCACAATGGATTTGGCCCTGTCTGCAGCCGATGTAGCCGCCCTGGCAGAACGCACCGAAGGGTGGGTGGCCGGTTTACAACTGGCCGCGCTCTCTATGCAAGGGCGCAGCGATGTTGCTACTTTTGTCAAAGCCTTTACCGGCAGTCACGTTTATGTGGCGGAATATCTGGTCGAGGAGGTCCTCCAGCGCCAGCCCGAGGACGTGCAGACGTTCCTGCTGCAAACCTCGATTCTAAGACGCATGAATGCAGGGCTATGCGAGGCTGTTACAGGTTGCCGGGATGGGCAGGCCCGCCTGACTGCTCTTCACCGGGCTAATATCTTTGTCATCCCTTTGGATGAAGCAGGCCGGTGGTTCCGCTACCATCACCTCTTCGCCGACCTGCTCCACGCCCGTCTCCGGCAGAGTCTACCGGCTGATGAGATCGCCTTGCTGCATATCCACGCCGCAGCCTGGTACGAACAAAATGGATTTACAACTGAGGCCGTGAACCAATTCCTGACCGCCCAGGATTTTGATAGCGCCGCTTTGCTGGTGGAACAGGCGGCTCGGACTATGATCTTCACCGGCCGGGTGAATATCTTGCGAGATTGGTTGGAGGCTCTCCCGGCGGGGTCTTTACGCCGTCATCCCCGCCTGGGCTTTTACCTGTTCTGGATCAATATGATGCAAGAAAGAGCGGACCTCTCTGACCGGGCCATCCAGGAGCAAGAAGATCGGCTCAAGATTCTACCTTCATCGCCTGAAAATGATCAGCTACGGGGGGAATTGATGGCCGTTGTCTGCCGGGCGATGGTTCTTTCGGGGCGCACGGCCAGAGGAATCCGGTTGGCCCAACAAGCCCTGACCTATCTCTCTGTTGAAAATTTGGCATTACGCGCCAGCGCCACTTCCGCCCTGGCCATCGCTTACGGGTTGGAGGGCCGGGTCGAAGAAGCTGAGTCGGCTTACCGGGCGTGTTTGCCCCAGGCCATTGCCGCCGGCGATTACCGGCTGGCCGCTCATACCACGATGACCAGGGCGCTCATTCAATGTCATTACGGGCGGTTGCACGAGGCAGCAAGGCTTTTCCAGACAATTATTGATCTGGGCCATCAAACCAACACGGCTGCCGCCGGTATTGCTAAAGCTGAGGGGAAATTCTTCCCGGCGGGTCAAGGTTATATCGGGCTGGCGCGGATCCACCTGGAATGGAATAATCTGAAAACGGCTGAAAACTACCTCAAGCAGGGGATGGAGCTTTGCCGCCGGGGCGGGCTGGACGGCATTTTCATCGGACGGATGTATATGTCTCGTCTGCGCCAGGCGCAAGGGGATTTTGAGGGAGCTTTGGCAGAAATCCAATTGGCGAAGCAGGTCTTTCAAAGAGTCGACGACTTTCAAATTGCAGCCCGGCAGATCCAAATCCGGCTGGCCAGGGGAGATACCGACGGGGCAGCGAATTGGGCGGCGCCATTGGTAAAGATACTCAGCAATAACAAGGCGACGCTTGAACCGCCCTTGTTGTTTGTTGAAACTATTCAGGCCATTGTCAGTCGGGT
>JAFGDY010000128.1 GCA_016931895.1 Anaerolineae bacterium | reverse complement strand
TGTTATACTGTTTCCAGCACGACTTGCCCTTGCGTAGTGGCCTTAAAGCTTTCCTCAAAGCAGCATAGGAATTATGACCATGCCTCGACTAAATAGAGAACGCAACTCTTCTGCCGTTAAATTTTGAATACGCTCGCCTTGCCCCACCAGCGCAGCATAGAGCATTTCCCAATCCCAGATTTGTTGTTCCAGAGAACGATGTTGTTGCACCGCCGGATCAATTAATTTTTGGCGCAGGGCAAAAGCAGCCTGCAACGCCCCCTGGCCCCGGCGCAGGGTTTTCCGTACCTCGGCGCAGATATCGCCGTAATATTCGCCGCCATGCGTTTTAAAGCGATGGTAAAGGGCGCTTTGCTCCGGGCTGTCACCCTCCAGCAGGCAGTCGCAGGCATTGAGCAACTGCGAGGTCAATCGCTGTAAACGCCGGAGATGGCGTTCAAGCCTGGCCCGCTGCTGCTTCATCCCTACCTGGGTCCGCAAATAGAGATAACTGCCCACGGCCAGGGCCGTGGTGGTGCTTGAAGCCAGGATAGTGATCAGAATGATTGAGTTTAAGGAGGGTAGGTCCATAAACACACTCGCTTCACGCTATCCAGTATACCACAAGTCTGGGGGCAAAGACAACGATGGGCCGGTGGGTAAGGCCCAAGTATAGACCTGCGCAAGTTTTTTTCCCCGGGTAACAAGGCATTTTTTCACTTGCCCCCAAACTCAGTTTGGGGGCAAGTGAAATTTGGTTTTTTTAGCGCCCTATGGCATACCATAAGGTATGAATTATTTCCAAACAACAGCCCTGATTTTCCTTATCACCTTTGGCTTGAACGGCTGTCATGCAGACCTACCGCCAACATCGCTCGCCTCTCCGGCGGCCAAGCCAACCGAGAGGGAACGGGGCACGCCTATCCCGGCAACGGCTGTTGCACCGGCTGCGGTCTCGTCTCTCGCCACCTTGAGCGCCGCTGCCCCACCTGCCGCCGCCTTGCCGACTTCCCAGGCCGTAGCCATCACGCACGGCAATCGCTCCCAGGCTTATGTGGCCCTCACTTTTGACGCCTGCCAGAGTCCCGGCCCACCGGCGGGTTTTAATGAGGCCATCATCACTATCTTAAATGAAACCGGCTCCCCGGCCACTCTTTTTCTGGGCGGGCTGTGGATGCAGCGCTATCCTCACCAAACCCAAATGTTAGCGGCCAATCCATTGTTAGAGTTGGGCAATCACTCCTGGAGCCACCCCGATTTTACCCGGCTCACTCCCTCAGAAATGAGCCAAGAGATCCAACGCGCCCAACAAATCATGACACGACACACCGGCCAAAAAGCCACCCTGTTTCGTTTTCCTTTTGACACGTACACGGATGAGGCCGTGGCCGTAGTGGGCCGGCATGGGCTGCGCGTGGTCAGCGGCGATGTGGTCAGCGGCGACCCTGACCCCAACCTATCGGCCAGAGTTTTGGTACAGCAGGTAACGGCCCAGGTTGAGCCTGGCTCCATTATCATTATGCACATGAATGATCGGGGCTACCACACCGCCGAGGCCCTGCCGGCCATCATCAGCCAACTGCGGGAAAAGGGTTACACCTTTGTCACCGTATCGCAGCTTTTAGGTTTAACCCCCCTGCCTAATTGATCATTCATTTCCCCAGAATTTGTCCCACCAGCCCCTTATCTTGCTGCGCGGCGTTGCCCCTTTGATGCGCCCTGTTTGGCCGTTGATGAAAACGTTGTACTGTTTATTTTGATAGTGATAATAGGCCAGCCAAACCGGCAACAGGACCAGCTTGAACGATTCAATGGTAATTCCGGCTGAAGTGAAAGTGGGCGCTTCCGTATCGCCAAAGGGTGTTTCGGCGAGGGCGCGGGTTTCTTGTTGGGCCAGGGCGTAAGCCTGCCGGCGGGCCTGGAGGGAGGCGTCGGCGGTGGAGATTTGGTAGGTTTCGGCGGGCCAATCGGCCAGGTAGCCGGATTCGTAGGGCACCAGTTTGTTAAGCCGGTAGTGTTTGAACTCCCCGGTCATATTGGCAAAACGATGGCAGGCCGGCACCAGCACGTCGTCAAAAAAGATCGGCCGGGTAACGGTTTGGGTGATGGTTTTAACCCGGCTGTGGCGCGTGTCAACGGCTCTTTCGCGCCATTGGATCTCGCCGCCCACGTCAAAGGTCCACACGGGCGCATACAGGCCGGAGGGGGTGGCGGTTTGCGCTTCATGGGGCAAATTTTGGGCCAGCAGCCAGCGGCGCAGGGCGTTGTGCGCCTGCTCCTGGGTTAAGGTAAAGGGAATGATCCCTTCAGGGGGGATCAATTGGCGATTTTCAGGGTGTTCCAGCACGTGGGCCGAGGCGCAATAGGGGCAGCTCATAGACAGCACCGCCGGGGCCATCACAAACGAGGCCCCGCAACTCTGGCATTGAAACACCTGGGTTGTTTCGGCGCGGGTGTGGCCTTTGGCCGTAGCCAGGGCTACCACAAAATCTTGCTCATCCACGGTATCGTCACTTTTGAGCGCCGCCGCCAAGCTCATGGCGTGGTCACAATGAGGGCAGAGCAGGGTTTGGCCGTCGGGGCTGAAGCGCATCGGGCCGTTGCAATGGGGGCAGGTGAACTGCCGGGTGCGAATGCGCCGGAGTTTTTTGAGTTTTTTGGGTTGAGCCGGGTCACCTAGGCCGAGGTGGGTGGGAGCAATGACGTCGTCGGGGTCAAGCCGCCCATCCAAAATAGCCAGGCTGCGGCGGGCCTCGGCGTGGCCGGGTTCGTGGGCCAGGATGTTTTCCAGGAGGTCGCGTTTTTCCGCCGGCTCGTCGCTGATCTCCGAAAGCCACCACCAGGCTTTGATCTGCTGCTGGCGGTTGGCGTCGGTGGTCAACACCCATTCCAAATAAAAACGAGCTTCCTCTACATCTTTGGCTTTGGCGGCGGCAATACCGCGGACCAGTAAATCTTGCGCGCTTGAGGACATAACGTTTGCCCCTCCTTACGTTTTTTGCGGCTCCCACCCCTTTTTCAAATCTCCCACCACCGGGTCAATGGGGGGCAGCGGCAAGTTGTGGCGGCGGAGCCAGGCTTCGCGGGCTTGAGCCACGCAGAAAAGCGAGCCGGTCACGCACACCACGTCGCGCGAGTGGGCCGCTTCCAGGGCCGCTGCCAAAGCCCTTTCGACGGGAGCCTCGATGGTTGTTTGGTAACCCAACGACGCGGCCACGCCGGCCAATACCGACGGGGCGGCGGCGCGGGGATGGCGGGACTGGGTTATAAAAACCTGCCGGGCCAGAGGCAACAGGATTTTTAACAGGGCGGTGTATTCGTGGTCGGCGGTAGCGCCGATAATAAAGGTCACCTCCCGGCCGGGTAAATATTCGGTCAAGGCGCGGCGCAGGTTTTCGGCGGAGTCGCCGTTCATGGCGCTGTCAATGATCACATAAGGGTCGCGGCCCAGAATTTCCAGGCGACCGGGCCATTCTACCGCGCCCAACCCTTGCCGCATGGCCAGTTGGTCTACGCGCAGCCCGGCGCGTTGGCTCAAGGCCGTTACCGCGGCCATGGCCGTTACCGCGTTGGTAACCTGATGCGCGCCTAAGAGGGGCAGCCAATAAGCCTGGTCTTTGAGATAAAAGGACTGCCCCTTGAGCGTAACCCGGCCCGGCAGCCAGCGCCAGGCGGGTGCATCGCCCACCACGGTCAGGTTGGTCCCATGCTGCTCGCACACCTCCTCAATAATGGTCATTGCTTCCGGCACTTGCGGCGCGCTGACCACCATGGCCCCGGGCCGGATGATGCCTGCTTTTTCGCGGGCAATCAGGGTCAGGGTGTCGCCCAGAAGTTGCACGTGGTCGTAACTGATAGACGTAATCACGGCCGCCAGCGGGTCAATAACGTTGGTGGCGTCCAGACGCCCGCCCAGGCCCACCTCCAGCACGGCCACGTCAACGTTGGTTTCGGCAAAGGTAACAAAGGCCAGGGCGGTCACCATCTCAAATACGGTCAG
The DNA here is from genome assembly GCA_016931895.1 of Anaerolineae bacterium. Taxonomy (NCBI): domain Bacteria; kingdom Bacillati; phylum Chloroflexota; class Anaerolineae; species Anaerolineae bacterium. The sequence goes on along the minus strand of JAFGDY010000128.1, from coordinate 46,162 downwards.
GTTGGGGATGGCCTCAAAGTGAGGCCGCAGCCGGTTTACCAGGTTGGTGAGGTGGGTTTCGCTGACCATCTCTCCGCTCACCCGAATCCGCTCTCGAAAGCTGTGCAGGTGCGGGGAGATGAACAGGCCCGTGCGGTAACCGGCGGCCCGCAAAATGTTTTCGGCAATGGCCGCGGTGGAACCTTTGCCTTTGGTTCCGGCAATCAACAGAGACGGAAAGCGGCGATGAGGATTGTCCAGGCGAGCCAGCAACGTTTGCATCCGGTCCAGGTTCAACAGGTCGGAGCTGTATTTGGGCATCATTTTACGTTCAAAATTGATGTGGCCGTAAATGTAAGCCAGGGCTTTGGGGTAAGAATTGATAGCGGTGTATTTCATAGTTCGGTTAAGCGGCCCGACCGGTGGATCAGGCTTTTAACAAGCGTTGCAGTTCCGCTTCGGCCACTTCCGGCTCCAGCTTTTTGAACAAAGGCCCCGGCTGCCGCAGAGGCCGGCCCGGCGCCAGTTGGCTGGGCTGCCACTGTCCCGTGGCCTGGCTGTTGTCATAACAAAGGGCCATGTGTTCTCGCTCCTGTTCGGTGAAGGATTGGGTGTATTGGCGGCCAAAGAGCTGGCTCTCATAGCCCAAGTATTGGTGCAAAAGTTGGCCGGTGTGGGGTAAAACGGGAGCCAGCAGTATTTTAAGATTGTCAATCACCCGCAGGGCCACGTAAATTGAAGTGCCCGCGGCCATGGGGTCTTCTTTAAAAACGCTCCAGGGCGCTTTACGGTCCAGGTATACATTGGCCAAACGGGCCAGGCGCAGACTCTCGTCCAGGGCGGCCTTTAATTTTACTTCGGCCAGAAGCGTACCAACGGACTCAAAACCGGCCTCCACTTCGGCCAAAATCTGCCGGTCCAGTTCGTCCAGGCCGGCCGGGCCAACGGGCGGAACCCGGCCGTTGTAGCGTTTGTAGGCAAAGCCCAATACCCGGTTGGCCAGGTTGCCCCAGGTAGCCACCAATTCGTCGTTGTTGCGGCGCACAAAGTCTTCAAAGGTAAAGTCGGTGTCGCGGCTCTCCGGGGCAATAAAGGTCAAATAAAAACGGATGGGGTCGGGGTCAAAACGTTCCAGCAAATCCGGGGCCCAAATGGCCCAGTTGCGGCTGGTGCTCAGTTTTTGGCCTTCCATGTTCAGGTATTCATTGGAGGGCACATCGTAGGGCAGGTTGAGGCGTTGGTGGGGGTCGTTGTTGTAGAGACGGCGTCCGGTAGCCATTAACTCGGCGGGCCAGATAACGGCGTGGAAGGGGATGTTGTCTTTGCCGATGAAGTAGTAGGTTTTGGCCTGCGGGTCGTACCACCACGCTTGCCATTCTTCCGGCCGGCCCGCGTTGCGCGCCCACTCGATGCTGGCGCTAAAGTAACCAATAACGGCTTCAAACCAAACGTAAATGCGCTTACCCTCGTAGCCGGCCAGGGGAATGGGGATTCCCCACTCCAGGTCGCGGGTGATGGGGCGGCCTTTGAGGCCCTCTTTAACGTATTGGCGGCTAAAATTGATCACGTTGGGCCGCCAGTAATCCTTATCGGCCAGGTAATCTTGGATGGCCTGGTTGAGTTTGGCCAGGTCTAAGTAAAAATGTTCGGTTTCGCGCAAAACGGGCGTGCTGCCGTCGGTTTTGCTGCGGGGGTCAATCAGCTCGGTGGGATCAAGCAATTTTTTGCAGTTGTCGCACTGGTCGCCCCGCGCCCCTTCGTAACCGCAGTGGGGGCAGGCGCCTTCGATGTAACGGTCGGGCAGAAAACGGCCTTCACTTTCAGAATAAAATTGCTGCTCGGTTTGGGTGTACAGGTAGCCGTTGTTCAGGCAGGCGGTAAAAATATCTTGAGACACGCGGTAATGGTTTTGGGTATCGGTGTGGGTAAAAAGATCATAGCTGACGCCGATCTGTTGGAAGGTTTCTAAAAAGCGCAGGTGGAACCGCTCAAACAACTCGCGGGGCGATACGCCTTCGGCGTCGGCCCGCAGGGTGATGGGCGTGCCGTGCGAATCGGAGCCGGATACCATTAATACGCGGTTGCCTTTGAGGCGATGGTAACGGGCAAAAATGTCGGCGGGCAGGTAGGCCCCGGCCAGGTGGCCAATGTGCAAATTGCCGTTGGCGTAAGGCCAGGCGGTGCAAACCAAGATGTTTTCTGTCATGAAATATATCCTCTAAAAAAGCTATCAATCATTTACGGGTACTCTCTCGCTAATTGTTTACGGCACTCCTGTTGACACCGGCGAGATAAATTGAATTGGAGGCACAAGTGTTAAATTTGGAGCCACCGTCGCTGAAGGCCGATAAACAGCCGTTGGCTCAGGTGTAACATCTGTAAAACAAAGCGGATTATCCCGCGATATTTCCAACGGCACATTTAGTTCACCGATTTTTTTCTCCCCCAGCCAAATGCTATACGTCCCACTCGCCATTGCGGCAAGATAAAACTCCATGACCCCTACATCAATACAATCAGTTGTACATGGGTGAGACCTCATCCAAAAATTTTCCAGAGGGTCTATTGTAACCAACTTTGTGTTGAAATGAATTGTAAACGCTTCTTCATCTACTCGAACATCCCCAAACTGTTGAACAACCCGCGTGCAACTGCTGGAATAACATCCCTTTGGCAGATAGATAGCGTTCGTATCTGACTCAAAACAAATCCGCCCCGAATTCTCTACTATTCTCACACCGTCTTTGGGTATTGGTGTGATAATTGGGTATTCCCTATCAGTATAGGCACACGCGATTAACAACGATAATAGGAAAACAGCAGGGAGAGTTACACTCTTTGCTCTATGGGATAGATTTAACATTTTGACGCCATTACTTTTCGAGATGCGTACTATAAATAACTTACGTCCAAAACAAAATGTTACTTTTTGATTACGCTAAGTATACCACTATTGTTTGGGTAGAATCTCCAGGCTCAGACTATATTCCTTAAATCCCATGGATTTCCAAAACTGGAGGCCCGGGTTGTTAGAGCAAAGCACTTCCACCACCAGCCTTTTGTTTTTGGGCCAAACCTGGTTGAATAAAATTTGCATGGCCCGGCGACCCACGCCCCGCCGGCGCTGCGACCGCGCCACAAAAAATTGGCGCAGGTAAATTTGCGAGCCGTCGTCTCGGTAGAGGGCATAGGCGACAACGTTTTCACTTTCCAAAAAAATGACGCCCTCATAGGCGGCGGCCAGCCAGCCGCGCATCCGGTTTTCCAGTTCGGCCACGTTCATCGGGTTAGGATGGCCTTCGTCGCGGATCAGCTGGTGGTTGAGTTGGGCCAGCAGGAGGCAATCGTTGCCGGTGGCCCGGCGATATTGCATAGCCTTCCACCTCATTTAAGGTTACCGGAAAATATAACATTACCTGGCCGATAAGCCAAGTTTGAGCCACCCGCCGGGGCGCTATTTTTTGATGACTATGACCGGCTGGGGTATAAACAGCCGCCCGGCCGCATCCGCGCCGCCACCGGCCACATGGAGCGGCAAACGCTCGCCGGTGGGTTGGTGATAGAGGCCGAGCGCCAGGTGATATTGGCCGGGCGGCAACGAGGCCGGCAGGGGCAGAACGTGAGGATCAAGAATACGCTCGCCAGCAGACCAAATGGAAGTGGGATAATGGCCGTCGAGCGGCTGGGCATCGTAACCGGCCACCAGATTGAGATTGGCATCAAGCAGATGCACAAAAACGGTGTAGTCCAAACCGGACGGGGTGACTGCTTCCCATAACAAGGCGATTTTGACCGGCTCCCCGGCGGTCACGGCAAGTTGATCTGCCTGAAAGCCAGACAATTTTGCCACATCGCCAAAAATCACCTCTTGTTCCAGGGGCGGGATATTTTCGTCCGGGGGCGGCAGGGGCGCTTTCAGGGGGCCGGCAAAAAAGGTATCAGGCGAATCTCCGTGGGCGTGGGTGAGGGGCAAGCGCCGGCCTGTGGCCGGGTCAAAGAGAGAAACGGCCAGCCAGTAACGCCCCGGGGCAAGTTGTTCCGTGAGGATAACGTTGTGCCGGGCCGCAATTTCGTCGAGGCCGGGCCGCCAAAAAGTGGTGGGGTAAACCCAATCTATGGGCCGGCCGCTGCCGTCGCCCCACACCCGGCGCTGGTCGTCTACCAGGTGCAAAATAACGTCGTATTCGTTGTTGATGGGGGCCAGGGCCTGCCAGAAAAGGGTGAACGGGATGTTGCCAGCCTGGGGCGCGATGACGGGGGAGTAGCTGCCGCCGGTGAGACGAACCGGGCCAAAAACGGCCTCCAGCCGGTGGGTGGGTTGTTCCAAAAATTGGGCCGGGTCGGCGGGTAGGGCCGCCAGGCGGGCCACGATTTCGCCCGCGCCGGTTTGGATGGGCGTGGCGGCGGGATCGGCCAGGGCGGTTTTGATGAGCCGCTGGCCTGCGCCCGTGAGGGGAGGCAGCACGGTGGCCGTGTGGTTTTGCAAACGCAGCCAGGTTGGGTCTTGCGCGTTTTTTTCCGGGGCAATAACCAGGGCAGACTCTGCCGGCGATGTTTCAAGCGCCGCCCGCCGGGCAAAGGGGCCGCTGAGATAAAAGAGCAAGGGGGAATCGTTCAGGCGGGCCAGGGGCACGTAAAGGGGGGTCTCGTCACCGGCGTGGTCAAGAATCGCATCCCGGATGGCGATGGCGCCGTAATCATAAATGCCCTGGGTGGTTTGTAACCGAGTCCAATCAATGAAATAAGCCCGGAAGGTGCCCGGCAGGGTGGTCAAAATGAGAGCGAGGGGCAGCCAGCGTAAGGTGGAAAAGGTGAAACGCGCTTGCAGCCAATTGGCAGTATTGATGAGGCCAAAAGCAATCAGAACGGCGGTGGGCACAACGGCCACAATCATGCGCAACGGGTGAGGCGCTTCAATGGTGACCAGGGAGGGCGCGACCCCCACCAGCCACCACAACGCAAGCAAGCGGCAAAAAATGTGCCGCCATTGTTTTAGGGCAAAGGCCAGCCCCAACAGGAGAAAAGGGGTCAGCACAAAGGGCAAACCGGGCCAGCCGGGCAGGCCAAAAATAGGGTTGGGGCTGCCGGCGCAGCAGAAAAAGCCCAGCGCGCGTAAGGCATTGCGGCCCATCTCGGCGATGATGGCGGCAGGGGTGTCGAGAAAATTCCAGATTATCACCGAAAAGGCCCGCGCCGTAAATTGGGCCGGGTGAGTAACCAAATACCAGGCCATCGGCAGGTAAATTGCCAGGGCGCTGCCGATAAACACAAGCAGGCCAGGGCCGTATTTGCCTATCTTTTGTTTAGGCCGGTCAAAAAATTCCGGGATGAGGCTCAAAACCAGAATCAGGGGCAGGAGCCGGGCGGCAAAATAGGTATAACCCGCCAACCCCATGAGCAGGCCGGAGAGAACGAACCATCGTTTTTGCTGGCCGGCCCAACCCTTGAGAAAAAACCAAAACATCGGTACGGAAAACACCGCCACCAAAACCGCGCGGACTCCCAAGCGGCTAACGGCAATGTGCCAGTAAGAGGTCGCCAAAATCAGGCCGGCCAGAGGAGCCAAGCAAAGGCCGTTGGACCAAGATGATGAGATGGCAAGTTGGGCCGCCAAGCGCTTGTACCCAGTCCCAAAATCCAAACAACTCACCGCTTTGAGGAAGCCAAAAAGCAAGGCTATTGTTAACAGGCCGGTAGTGGCCGTGAGAGCACGAACGGCAAAGGGCGTTGTGTCAAAAAGCCAGATAAAGGGAATGAGCAGATAGACCACCAAGGCCTCGCGTCCACCGTTGGTGGGCATAAAAACCGCATGCCCCCCGCGCTGCATCAACCGAACCGCATCCAGGCCGTTGACGGACGGGTCCCAAAAGAGGCCCAGGGGATGGTCGGCCAGGCGATAGAAGCGAAAGAAAAAGGCGATGAGCAGTACGGCGGTAAAGGCCAACCAGAGGATTGGCGACCCTTTACTTCGGCTCAGGACAGGTTGGCGATTTATGATTCTTCGACTGCCCCTTCGACTGCGCTCAGGGCAAGGCTCAGCACGAGATTGCGATTGGGCAGCCATCATGCTAATTCCTTACGGCGATAGATTACCAGAAGAATGATGATAACAAAAAAGGCCATCGCGCTGACAATAGCCCCAACGAGGAAAGTTGGCGGGCGGAAGGTCAACCGGACGGTGTGTTCGCCGGCGGGAACCGGCACGGCGCGGAGCGCGTAGTTGGCGCGGAGAAGGGGCGCCGGCTGGCCGTCAATTTCGGCCTGCCAGCCGGGGTAGTGAATTTCGCTGAAGATCAGCAGAGCGGGGACGGGGGAAGTTACGGTTGCGGAAAGTGATTGAGGGGTATGAAACGTGAGGCCAGATACGGAAGACGGGTTTTGCGGCCAGGCTTTATTGTTTGAGCCGGTGATTGGCCCGACGTATTGCGCCGCTTCCGGCTCCAGCAGCGCAGTGCGCCAACGGTCAAAACGAGGGTCGGCAATTTTTTGCAGGATGGCGGCGTCGTCGTGGATTTCGGCCTGGGTCACCAACCAGGCGCGCGGGCCGACCTTGTTTAAACGATGGACGTAGGTGACGCCGCCGTCCGCCGGTTCCTGGTAAATGATGGTGGAAGGGACGAACAACTCTTGCCGCCAGGTGATAACGTATTTGACGTTGAGCAGTTCCCAGGCGCGCTCGATGGGCATGGGCGGGGCCAAAAATTCATCGTAACGGCGGGGCCGCAGCGGGCTGGCGCCCCACAGGTCTTCAATTTCAAAGGACACGCCGTAGTTGTCGTACAAGCGAAACTCATTATAAACGCGATAGGGTTGGTTGGGGGATGCGGCGGTGTCTTGTTTGATGGCGGCCACGGCGTTTGGCATTTGGGTGTGACACTGCGGCCCTTGGGGGTAGAGATTGGTTTGCCAGTTGGCCGTGAACAGGTCAAAACAGATCAGCGCGGCGGCCAGGCCGGTAAAAACAAGGGGCGGCAGGCGGGGAGAAAATTTCCACAACAGCCAGGCCAGGGCCAGCAGCAGGGTTAACAAAGTGGCTCCGCCAAGCAGGTGATAAAAAGGGCTGGCGGGCGTCCAGCCGGTATTGTTGAGGCCGTAAAAGAAGAGAAAAACAAGAAGCAGGGAAAAAAAGAGAAGGTATTGCGTAAAACGTAAAATGTATTGCGTATTACGTATTGTGGACGGCAAGACTTGTGCCGGGTAAGCTGTAATTTGTAATTTGTAATTTGCTATCTGCTCCTGCAACGTTTTCCAGCCGTAACCGGCCAACACAGAGAAACTAAAAACAACGGCAAAAGCCCACCGTTCTTGTCCCCGGAAGATGGAGAAACCAGGCGTAAAAAGGTAGAGCGGGCTATAGAGAAACGTATTCCCGCCAAACGAGATAAACAGCGACACCAAGGCCGCCGCGGCCCAAAAGGTTTTGGACCGGTTGGGTTGAACAAAAGCGCCCCAACAGGCCAAAATCAGGCCAACCACGCCTACGTACAGGGGTGAGTAAACACTCACCTGGCCGGGCAGCAGCAGTTGAACCAGATCAGCAAGCGGAAAACCGCCCGCCATTTTATCGTAAACGCCCTCGGCGCGGACGGACAGCCGGGTGTATTCAACCGCGGGGATAAATTGGACGGCGGCCAGGGCCAGGCCGGTAAGGATAAAAATGAGCCAGTGGCTGAGGATTACGGCAAAACGCAAAACGCTCCGGGTGACCCGCACCCCGGGGGGCATGGGGAGCCGGAGAAAAAAGAAATACGCCGAACTGAGGTAGGCCACAATAAGCGCGCTCTGCGGATGCCCGGCCAGCAGCGTGACGCCCCAGGCCGCGCCCGCCAAAAGAAGCCAGGGCCGGGGAGAACGGCGGGGCCGGGAGGCGGAGTCAAAGTCAAGCGTTTCCGGCTGACCGGCGGAGGCGCGGGCCACTTTGGCCGGTCCCGGCCGGCTGCCCCGGTAAAGAAAAAAGAGGATCAGCGGCAGCCAGACATCCGCTTCCAGCACGGCCAATTGCTGGCCGGGGTAACCGGTGAGATAGCCGCTAAAAGTAAAGATGAGGGCGGCCATGAGAGCGGCGGAACGGCTCTGGGTAACTTGGCGAACAAAAAGGTACATCAAGGCGGCGGCCAGCCAAAAATGGGCAATGGCTTCAATTTCCAGGGCAAAAAGGGAAAAGCCCGCCGGCGCGGACAGCAGCAGCGTGAGCAGGCTGGGCGGGTAAAAAACCGCCGCCTGCACGTCGGCCCAAAAGGGCGCGCCGGCAAAGGTGTAGGGATTCCACAGGGGCAGCCGCCCTACGCTCAGCTCGCGGGCTTCAAACGTGGTAAAGGCCCAAAACTGGGCGCTGAAGTCGCCGGGAGGGAAGGATTGGCGGTCGGCCATGTTGGGGGTGAGAATGCGCCAGTGAAAAAGCGTTACCAAAGCGGCAAAAAGGATCAGGCTGAACCAATCAAAACGAGACCAGGCTTTTAAGGGATTCATGTGTTTGCAGCCGCGTCAAAAATATATTCATTAAAATCGCAAACCGGGGTATATCCTATTTTCCGGTAAATGTGGTTTGATGTTGGATTCGATAGATCGGTAAACAAAGAACAGTACTGCCGGCCGGAGTCTAACAGCAGTTGGCTCAAGGCCGCCACACAAGCCGTGGCGTAACCTTGCCGCCTGAACTCAGGGGGCGTATAGACCAAGCTCACGGCAATGCCGTTGGAAACCGGGCGGGCTTTAGCCGCCATAGAAACAGGCCGCGCATCTTGCCAAAGATAAATCTCTTGATCGCCAATCCGTTGTTCTATCGCGGCCCGGGTTTGGGTGGGATGGCCGGGAGTGAGAGCTTCTGTTTGAAAAGCGAGCGCCCACTGCGTGATCAGGTTAGCGTCGCCGGCGCGGGCCAGCCGCATGTGGCCGGGGGTGGATGGCGGCGGCACAACGCTTTTTAACTCGTAGATGCGCTGGCGCATGCCCGCCCGATATTTTGTCCCGGCAATATTGGCCCAGCTTTGGGCAAACGTTTCGGCGATGGGAGCAGGTCCCAACACGCCGGGAAGCATTTGCTGGTCGGCCCAAAGGTTTTGTGCCAGCAGGGCAAAAGCGCGGTCACAATCGTGGCGCCTGCCGTAAATCACCAGGTTGTAGGGCGGCGTCTGCACGGCGGCCAGCACAAGTTCGGTTTCAGTAGAAATGGTGATAAAGTAGGGCCTTGTTTTAATCCAGTCGGGGTGACGGTTGAGCTGAAAACAGATGCCCAGCATCAGGCCATTGGCGGCCTCATCTTGTTCCAGAAAGGCCCGGGTTTTGAGCAGAAAATCACCGGCATGGGGATAGGTGGCAGCAATCATTTTAAGCCCTTAACCTTTAACCGCCTCAAAAAGACCGCTGGCTTTGGTGACGTGAATGGCCCCTGCTGAGACCATTTCCTGGGCGACAAAGTTGGTGAATTCGGCCAGTCTATCTTTATCCAACGTAAATCTAATCATAGACATAACATAAGCAACCAACGGCTCTACTTCGGTAATAACCAACGCATCGTCATATTTCCACAGCGTAACATCGGTAAACCACTGCGATAATATCTCAGCCCCATTTTCAAGGATGAAGGAATGGGGCTGATCTCCGTCAAAAAGTGTTTCAATTTTGGGGTCAAATTTGCGCAGCAGTTTATCCAATTCTTGCATGTGGGTCAGACCCACCGTTGAAGCGTATAAGCGCCCGCCGGGTTTCAAAACTCGATGAATTTCTGACAACGCCTGGGATATGTCTGGCACGTGATAGAACATGTGGTTGGCAATGACCGCGTCAAAACTTTGCTTATCGGCAGGGATGGATTGAGCATCAATAACGTCAAACAAAAACCGGCGACGGCTATTCTCCAGATCTTTTTGGGCTATTTGCAACATCCCCTCGGAAAAATCAGAGAGGGTAATATCCCAACCGGGAGGGATGCGGTTTAAATTTTCAACCCACAAACTGCCGGGGCCGCAGCCTAATTCAAGCACCCGACTCTGGGGGTCAAGTCTAAAATGGTCAAAAACCCACAGATGCCAGCCAGACTGATTTACACTAAACCGGGCGTGAAGCTGCATCCGGGCGTTCAGATTTGAGGCGTTCTGGTATTGGTTGGTCAAAAGATACGTTTGGTCTGATATTTTTGACATGCTGTTGTTTTACGCTGCTTTAGGCAAGATCTCATACGGCACGGGCAGCACCCTTTCCGGTTGATTATTTTACCGCAACCTGGGGTAACTCCACAAAATCCCCGCCGGAGGATACCGGCAAGCGCCGGCCGGTAGGAGCGTGGTAAAGGCCGGCGATGAGGCGGTAACTTCCAGGAGAAAGATCAGCCGGGAGGGCCAGGGGGTAAGTATCGGCCAGGGTTTCGCCGGGGAGCCAGGTGGTGGTGGGGGCGGCTCCGGCCAGGGGCGGCGCGTCAACCTGGGCCGCCACCTGCCCGGCATGATTGAGCAGTTGCACAAATACGGTGTAGTCCAGGTCCATTTCGGCCCCGGCTTGCCATACCAGGGTGAGGGTCAGCGTGTCGCCCGGCGCAGCTTGGGCGGCGGGCAGATTGTAGCCCAGTAATTTGATTTGGGCCGCATCGCCAAAAGAGATGTCCAGCGGGCGATCAACGGCGGGAACATCAAATTGGCGGGGCCGGGTTTCCAACTCAATTTGAGTTAGAACGGTTTCCGCCTCAACCCGTCCATCCGGCAAAACAAGCGCCACGGCCAGTTCTGCTATTTGACCCGCCAGCCGGGGGCTGGTAGGCAGGTGGTACACGGCCCGCCGCACCTGGCCTTGCTGCCAGGAAGCAAGCGGGCCAATCGAGGCGGCCAGCGGATAATCGGCGGAAACAACTTTATCGCCGCTGCGCAAACTCAGCCGGACAATGGAATCCGGGTTGGCAAGTTCTTTGGCCTGCCAGTACAGCCAGAGCCACATTTCCTGGCCGGGCTGTATTTTGGGGGGCGATATATAACCTGCTAAAGTTAAGTTACCCATAATGCGTCGGCCAAGGTTGGGAATAGATAAAGCTTCAAGGGGGGGGCTGATTTGGGCCGGGCCAACGGCAAAACCGGAGAGTATGACTGGCTGGCCAAGAGATTGGCCGGAAACGGGATTATAGACCACCAGTTGCAGCGTATAATCGCCGGGTGGGACGTCGGGCGGAAGCCACAGGCTGCGCCGATCGGTGAGGGGTTGGTGAGGTGGCCAGGCCGAGGTGGGGGCAATGGCGGTGAGAGGCGGCCAGTCGCTCTGGGTGAAGATGTCGCCGCGGGCGTTGCTCAACCGGAGAGATAATTGGTAATCATTGGCCAGCGGGGCCTCGGTCTGCCAGGTCAACGCCAGAGGCAGCAGGTCGCCTGCGGCCGTGGGTTCATCCGGCCAGGCGATATGGAGCAACTTTGGCCCCCGGCCAGACGCATCGGCAAAAAGAACATTAAGGGTTTTTTGCCGGTTGGTAACAGCCTGAGTGGCGTACAAGGCTAACCGTTTGCGGCCCAGCCAACTGTGCCAGGCCGGGTGGGCGTGTTCGGCCAACCAGCCTTCCAGTATGGGGTCAAGGTGCATGCCGTAGGGCGTGTACCAGAGGCGTTGGTGTTTGGCGGCGATGCCGGCCAAAATTTGCCGGGCTTCGTCGCCTGTCGGGCGCTGCTGTTGGTGGTGGGGGGAGATGTTAAAGGGATAGTATACCGGCAGGCTGCCGTGATAATAATAATTAAAAGCGTGTTCCCCGCCGTCGCCGGTGAGGAGAACGGCGTCACCGGGCCGGCCAAAATCCTGAACGGTTTGGGCCACGGCCCGCCAGTTGGGTTTAGCGTAAACGGGGTCATAATAATGATGATAAAGAACCCAGCCGTTAAGGCCAATGAGCGCAAGCAGCAACAGGATGGCGCTGAATTTGGCTAACCGGGCCGGCAGGCGGGAATGCCGCTGCCGCCGTTTTCCAAAACGGGAAATCAGGGAAGGCAGGCCGTCGGCTACGGCTAAAACGCCAACGGCAATAGTCAATAAATAGCCAACCTGCACCAGGATGAGATAGCGTTCGTAATAAACCGTGGTGCGGAATTCGCCGTAGAGCCAGGCGGCCAGGTTGGGGGCAAGGGTGTAAGCGGCCAAAAAGGCCAGCATCTCCGGGCCGCGCCAGCTTCCCCACCGGCGGCGGGTCGCGTAAAACAGGCCCAGCAGGTAGGCGGCCACAAAAACAAGGGCAAGGGGGATGGCCTGGGGGCGGGGCGCCAGTTCATTCAGGCTGTAGGCTACGGCGCTGCGGAGGTAAGTGTCCCAGAGCGTGGGCTGCTCGATCCAGTTGAGGTAACTTTGCAGCAGGTTGCCGCCCAGAATGAGCCAGGGCAGTTGGAGCAGCAGCACAACTACAAGCGTAGCGCCCCAATCCAGGTAAACGCGCCGGTGGCGCTGCCAGGTGAGCAGCAAAAAGAGGCCCTGGATGCCAATGAGCACCACGCCGTGATAGTGGGTCATAATGGCCCACACCGTGCCTATAATGTAAACGATGCGCCAGCGCCGGCCGCCGCGCCGGTACAGGTTGGCAAACCCCCACATGCTCATCACCGAGGCGGCGGTGAGGGCGCTGTACATCCGCGCCTCCTGGGAATGCCAAATTTGATAAGGGGAGACGGCCATTAAGAGGGCGGCCAGCAGCCCCAGCCGGTCATCGCCCAAGGCCCGGCCCAGGCGATAGGTGAAGGGCACGGCCAAAACGCCAAACAACAACGAGTAAAAACGCATGGCGTATTCGCTATCGCCCACCAGCCAGGCCCAATAAATGGTGGAAGGATGGTAAAAGGGCGGCAGAGGTTCTACGGTTTTGAGCAGGTGCCATAACTGAGCGGGGGAGAGGTTGGCAAAATAAACGCTCCAGGCTTCATCAATCCAGTAACTCTGGAAATCAAGGCGATAGGCTCGCAGCAAAAAAGCCAGCAACACCAGGCCCAGGATGATCAGTTTTTGAGGGACGGTTGGCAGTTTCATTTTTTGTTTGACATTTTACCGTTCAACAGTAATGAAACCTAAATCAATAAAATCGCTTCCGCCGACGATGGACAGTCGCTCGCCGGTGGTCGGGTGATACAAGCCGGTAATCAGGCGATAGTCGCCAGGGGTGAGGTCAGGGGGTAAGGGCAGGGCGTGGCGGACGATGACCGGCCGGCCGGGTTGCCAGGTGGAAGTAGGGCTGTAGCCGCCGTTGGGCGGGTTGTCGTGCTGGGCCGCTAACGCGCCATCGGCAGCCAGCAGTTGCAGGAAAAGGTTATAGTCTGTTTGCGGTTGGGCCAAGGGCAGCCAGATAAATTCCACGGGCAGGGCCTGTCCTGGCCGGAGCGCCTCAAGCAAAACGACTTCAACCAATTGTATTTCCTCATTGCCCAGAGTAATTTTGAGGGGGCGAATGATTTTAGGCTTTTGCGTGGCAAAACGCACCAAACGCACGCTTTCGTCAAGCCATTCGTCGCCGGCTTTGAACACGTTGGCGGCCAGCCAGCGTTCGGCGGCGTTATCCGGCGCGGCGGGTTGAAAGCCAATGGTCACCAGCCACACATTTGGCCCGGCAGTGGCATGGCTTAAAAGCGACAGGGCGGTTTGCGGCGGGGGCCACGTTTGCCGGGCCAGGCCGATCAGAGGGATTTTGGCCTTAAAACGGTTCATCGGCACGTGGTAGTGGTTTTGGGCTACGGTGACAATTTGGTCGCCGGCGGCCTTGTTGGCGGCGGCAGTGTAAAGGGCGCGGGTGTAAGCGTCGTTGGGCGGGCCGAATTGTTGGTCGGTGCGGTAGTAGCGAGTCAGGAGCAGGTAGCAGAGGAGCAGGGGTGCAAGGCAACAAAGTAGCAGGGTAACCGGGGGCAGAGAATAGGGAATAGGAAATAGGGTGGTAGTAGGGCCGGGCCGGGATACGGTTTCAACGGTTGCTGGTCGTTGGTCATTGGTCGTTGGTCGTTGGTTGTTGACCATCTGCCGCCATAAAAACCAGCCGGAAAACACAAGCAGCCCCAAGCTCAAGCCAAAAGCCAGCCCGTCAAAACCCCCCGGCTGCCACCAGACCACGTCGGAGTTGGTCAGGGACCAGGTTTCAAGTTGGCCCACAATCTGGCTATAACGAAAGTTATAAAGCGCCGCCGTATTTTCCAGAAAAAATTCTCCGCCAAAATCTTTTTGCAGACGGGCCAGAAAAACCCAGGGGTTGATGGCTAGGCCCAGGAATTGGATAAAAACCGAAAGCGGCAATAAAGCGTAAAACGTAAACCGCCAAACTTGCGCTCTGGCTTCAACCCCCTTTGCCACAATCGGGGCCAGGCTAAGCCCAAAGAAGGGGATCACCGGCACCAAAAAACGGCTGCCCCATGAGAGGCCCTCGCCGGAGGACCAGGCGGAAAAAAGGCCAATGGTGACGCCGACAAGGCCGGCCATAAGCCAGGCCTCGGCGGGCCGGGTTTTGCGCAAAAACCACCAGCCGGGCACACTCAGAAGCAAAATGGGGCTGTAGGCAAAAAGGCCACGCAAGGGGCTAAAGAGCAATTTATAAAGTCCCAGGAGAATATTGGGCGAAAAGAGGGTCAGATCGTAGCCGGTTTGCAAAGGGTTGCCGGAGCGAACAGCATTGTAACCTAATAGAATAGCCCCAGGAATAGCCATAGCCAGGATAAATACTGAGAGAGGAGAGAGGAGAGGGGAGAGGGGAAAGGGGAAAATCGTTGATGGGTTGCCCTGTGGATTTGCTGCTCCGCCCATTTGCTGCTGTGCCGATTGCCCAAATTGCCAATCTAATCCTCGCCATACCACCCAAGATAAATATAGGCCAAAAACCGGCAAAACAAAAAGATTGTTGGCGCGGGCGACCACGGCAAAACCGGCGGCCAGCCCGGCCAGGGCTATATGACGCAGCCCGCCCTCCTGACGATAGGCAAATAGCATGTAAGCGGCTAACAATAATAAAAAGCCGGCCAGCGGCTCGCTGAAAAGATATTTGGCGTAAACGGCGGCAATTGTGGCCAGGCCAAAGGTAAGCGCGGTAACAAGGGCGGTGAGGGTGGAAAACTTCAGGCGGTGGAGAAACATAAAAATGAGCAGGCCGGTAGCGGCAATGACCCAAGCGTTGAGCAAAGAAACGGTTTGCAGCATGCCAATTCCCGGCAAATGCAACGCCAGCCAGTACAGTGGCGCTTGGGCCAGCGAAAGCGCCAGCCCCTTTTTGGAGTAAACGTGGTCATCTTTGCCAAAAAAGCCCTGGGCCTCGGACTGGCTGGTGGTCCATTGGATCCAGGCGATTTGATCAATGTTAAACCGGCCCAATTTGGCCATGTTCTCGGTCACGGCATACATGGCCACTTCGTCAATGGAGTGGAAGCCGCCCCGGTAGGTAAAAAGATAAACGGCAAACAAAAACAGGCCCAGGCTCAAGGCCAGGGCGCGGCGCCTGTTTTTGCCCGCTTTTAAGTCAGGCTGCATAAATTGAACCGTCGGGCAGGATCAATCCTTCTAAACCGGCCGCCTGCTCTAACTGCTCCCGGCTCACCTGGGCCCCGGTCAAATTGGCCCAATTCAATTGGGCTTCGCTCAAATCGGCCCCGGTCAGGTTGACCTCACGCAGGTCGGTGCCGCTCAGGTTAGCCTGGCGCAAAATAGCCTCCTCCAGATTGGCAAATCTCAGTTTGGCTTCGCGCAGGTCGGCGTGGCTCAAATCGGTTGAGGCTAAATTGGCTTCGCTCAAATTGGCCTCGTTCAGATTGGCCGAGATCAGGCAGGCGCGGCCCAGGTTGGCTGCGTTCAGGTTAACCCAACTGAGTTGCGCCTCGTATAATTTTGCCCAACTCAAATCGGCCCAACTGAGAATGGCCTCATTTAGATTGATCTCAAACATTTTGGCCCGAGACAGGTTGACCTCGATCATGTTGGCCTGCGAAAGATCGGCTTCATTAAGGGTGGCGCCTACCAATTTGGCCCAATTCAGGTTACTTTCGCTTAAGGTAGCGCCGGTCAAATTGGCGCCATTCAACGTAGCTTCGCTTAAGTTGCACCTTTGCAGATTGGCCTCAAGCAGTTTCACTTTGCTGAAGTTGGCCCGCTGAAAATTGGCATCGCTCAGATTAACGCCGTACAATACAAAACCGGCCAGGTCTACGCCCCTAAAATCGCGCTGCCCGGCGTGATATTGGCCCATAAGTTCTCGGATGTCCACAGGTGTTTGCTCCCCGGAGGCGGCAGATTTGGTGCTTCTGACCAGCTATTATAGCAAAGGCCGGCAGAGATGACCAGTTCAGGGGGTGCATATATTTTGCCAAAAGCTAAAGGGACGTGTATCATACTTTTTCCCGCCTGGGTTGATACTTTATTTGTGGAGAAACATTATCAACGGGCCAGAACACATCCCTTTTTTAACCATAGTCATCCCAGCCTACAATGAAGAATCGCGCTTGCCTCGCACCTTAAACCAAGTGGCCGAATTTGTAGAAGCGCAGGCATATTCTACCGAAGTATTGGTGGTGGATGACGGCAGCACGGACCGCACCGCGGCAGTGGTGGCGCAGTTTTCAGCCAAACATCCCTGCATAAAGCTGATTCGGGCCAGGCATGGCGGCAAAGGGCACGCAGTGAAAATGGGCATGCTGCAAGCCAAAGGGGAATACGCCCTTCTATGCGACGCCGACCTGGCCATGCCTATCACGGAACTGCCCAAATTTTTACCGCCCCAACAAAACAGTTACCAGGTAGCCATTGGCTCGCGGGAAGCCCCGGGAGCGGTGCGTTACCATGAGCCGGCCTATCGCCACCTGATGGGGCGAGCTTTTAATTGGCTGGTCAAGGTTTTGGCCGTACCCGGTTTTGAAGATACCCAATGCGGCTTTAAATGTTTTCACCGCTCCGTCATTCGGGACCTCTTTTTACGCCAAACTCTCAACGGTTTCGGCTTTGACGTGGAAATCCTATACCTGGCCCAAAAACAGCGCTATCGCATCATCGAAGTGCCGATCCACTGGTATTATCAAACCGAAAGTAAAGTGCATCCGCTTAAAGATACCGCGCGGATGTTCCGCGATATTATCAAAGTACGTCAAAATGACCGGCAAGGGCTTTACGAACAATCTCCAAGCGCTGTTGACCGGGAGGAAGACGATGCGATATAGAATATTAACCTCACTGCTTCTCCTGGGGTTGCTGCTGACAGCCTCAAGCTGCGCCTCATTTGGCGCAACCTCGGGCCAGCCGGACAAACCTGTCGCCAGTATCACCGCCCCGGAAAACGGGAGCCATTTTAACGTGGGCCAAGCCGTGGTGGTAAAGTTTGGCGCAACCGACATGCCGGGCGTGGCGCAGATGGAAGTGACCATCAACGGCCGGCCGGCCTATGTGGAAACCGTTGCGCCGCCGGTGAACGCCTTTGTGGCCGACTACACCTGGACGCCGGAGAAAAGCGGTAGTTTTGTGATCCAGGCCGTGGCTTTTAGCCTGGACGGCGATTCCAGCGAGCCGGCGCAGGTGGTGGTCACCGTAACCGAAACCGGGGACGACGCCCCGCCCGCGCCTCCGGCCGGGCAAACGCCAATCGCCGGGCCGGCCACGCCCACGCCCCGCCCGGTTGTGCCCACGCCGGCGCCCGCCTCAACCGGCGACCAAGTGGGGCTTAAACCCATTGTCACCGCGTTGGTGGCCTTGAATGTCCGCACCGGGCCAGGCAAAGATTACCCCGTGGTCGGCCGTTTAGCCCAGGGCCAATCCGCCGAGATCACGGGCCAGGATGAAGGCGCTTACTGGTGGCAAATTGTCTTCCCGTCCGATAACGGCAACGGGGGCTGGGTGGCCGCCGGCGGGGAGTTTTCAGAGGCTGTTAACGCCGGCGCGGTGCCGGTAGTGGAAACCCCTCCCCCGCCCGGCAACGCCGGACCTCCGGCTTCGCCCACGCCCGACGCGCTCAAACCAACCATCTACACGTTCACGGCCAACCGCTACACCATCGCTCCCGGCGAAAGTGTCACCTTAAGTTGGGATTTGGCCAATGCCACGGCCGCCTATTTGCGTTACAACAACCTTGAAGAAGGAGTAGTGGCCCCGGGCCATAAAACCGTTTCGCCCGATCAAGACACGGTATATACCCTCATCGCCCGCAACGAGGCCGGCGAAACCACGGCCGAGCTGACCGTCACGGTCGCCGGCCAGGCCCCCACCCCCGTGCCGGTGCTGCGAGACGGCAAAACGCGCCTGGTTCACGCCCAAAGCATAGATTTTGACCAGGGCCTGGTGCAAGACAACGTCGGCCCCGCTTCCGATTTTTATTGGGACTGGCAGCAAAAGCAATTCTTCCCCAAGGGCGGGGCCAGCGGCGCTTTGCTCAGTAAATCCTACGGCGACATTACCCTGCCTGACTGCCTGGCCGCCGCCTATGACCGGCCCATTGACGTGGGCGGCGGCGCTGTTTTGCTGACCGGCTGCTACAAAACCAACGAAGGCCGTTACGGTAAGTTTTACGTGTCTGACTGGGACCTGGGCGGCAATTTGACCGTTGAATGGCTGACGTGGGATTACCCGTAGCCCAAGCGCTTTGGGCCAAATAACTCTGGAATCAAAAACACCCGCTTAAAACGGGTGTTTTCTTTGTTCATGGGCCCTGCAGGATTCG
This sequence comes from Anaerolineae bacterium, assembly GCA_016931895.1. NCBI lineage: Bacteria > Bacillati > Chloroflexota > Anaerolineae > Anaerolineae bacterium. The sequence goes on along the minus strand of JAFGDY010000128.1, from coordinate 27,570 downwards.
AACCTGCGACCAACCGGTTATGAGCCGGCCGCTCTAACCACTGAGCTAAGGGCCCTTATGTTTGCCTGGTAAAACTAAAGGTCTGACCGACCCTTAGGATCAGGCTTAAACAAAGCGGGCAGCGGGAATCGAACCCGCATGACTAGCTTGGAAGGCTAGGGCTTTACCATTAAGCTATGCCCGCATATTTTTAAGTTGTTAAGATTGCCGGTTTTTTATGATTCAAAGCCGATTTAATATCGTCGTTGATCTCGTAAATATTAATGGGTTTGGCGTAAAACTTATTGGCCCCGGCCTCTTTACATGTCCCGCGCGTTTTGGCGTCGGTAAAGGCCGAGATGACAAAAATTGGCAGGCCGCATGTTTCCGGCCGGCTGCGTAAAACGCGAATGACCTCATCGCCGTTCATCTTTGGCATGCGCACGTCGGTGAGAACAATATCGGGTTTCCAACTGGCGGCTTTTTCAACCCCCTCTTGCCCATTTTCGGCGCAGGTTACCTCATAACCCAATATTTTGAGCATTTGAGACATAGCCACTCGCTGATTCTCGTCATCTTCAATATACAGTACCCGGTGTCGAACGGCGTCGGTCATTGGAAACCCCTTTCCTGGATATTTGTCGGGGTGGGCGGATTCGAACCGCCGACCTCTTACTCCCAAAGCAAGCACTCTAACCGGACTGAGCTACACCCCGCACAAGTTAAAGAACAAAGTTGTCGAATAGTATAATCCAATTTCCGGTAAAAATCAAACTAAGATTTCATTTAACCGGCCCCATAACATTTTTAACCTCGCACCCGGACAGGAACAGAAGGACGGGACAATTTTCCCCTTGCAGTCTTGATTCAAGAATGATATACTTGGGTTAAACTTACGCTAATCCCCGGCAACGTGAAACAACAAAAGGCAGGGATGGACATTAAAATCCGTCCAATCAACACTTTAACCGACTTACGCAGGTGTCATGAGATTCAACGGGCCACCTGGGGTTTTACCGATTTAATGGTATTTCCCTACACCCAGCTCATCTCCGCCGCCCACAACGGCGGCACGCTCCTGGGCGCTTACGACGGCCCCGACCTGGTGGGTTTTGTTTATGGCTACCTGGGCATGTCGGAGGCCAAGTTATACCTCTTTTCCCAACGGATGGGCGTTTTACCCAGTTACCAAAGTAAAGGCATTGGCATGAAGCTAAAGTTGGCCCAACGCGATGCCATGCTGCGCCGGGGCATTGACCTGATTGTGTGGACGTATGATCCGCTGTTGGGCAAAAACGCCAGCCTGAATATTGAAAAATTGGGCGGCATTGTACGCCATTACGCCCGCGACATTTACGGCGCGGTCAGCAACCCCCTCCAGGTGGGCCTGTCCACCGACCGTTTTTTGCTGGAGTGGGAACTGATGAGCGACCGGGTCAGACAGCGAATTCGCAGCAAAGAACTGCGTCCCCTGGCCGAAAATTGGCTCAAAGAAGAAAAGTATAATGTGGTCAACTATGTTACCTGGGAAAGAAATCTCCCTCGTCCCATTGCTTCTGATTTAGAAATGGATGACCCGGTGTTGCTGGTCCAGATTCCCCACGATCTGAATATCATCAAAAAAATGGACCTTGGTCTGGCGCGCGGCTGGCGCGAGTCGACCCGCGATATTTTTGAAACGTATTTTAAACGTGGTTATGTTGTTACCGGCTTTGCGCGCAGTACAGGCTTACAAATTCCCAATATTTACAAAATAGAAAGAACAGTTTTGCCTACCACATCCGACTTCTCTTCCTGGGTGGGAGGGGTAAGGGAAGAGTAAAAACTAAGATTTTCCTGGCCGCCAATTGGTTCTTTCGGAAATTCGTTAATCCAGCAATTTGTGCTATTATTAACGTATCACCCGAAAGAACTTTTTGTTGCCCATGGAAAACGAACTAAAAAACAATACCCTAACCACGCCCCACCGGCATTTGGTTATCAGATTTGCCACCCATGCCGATTTGCCCCAGGTGGCTCACATCGCGCGGGTTACCTGGAATATTACGTACAGCGGCACCATCTCTGCGGAAAATCGGAACGATTTTTTAGAGCGAGCTTATACCCCCGAAAATCTGGCCGGGGCCATTGATGCGCCCGGCCATTGGTTTTACGTGGTTGAGCTAAAAAAAGAGATGATTGGCTTTGGCCATTTTTTGCGCCGTTACCACCCCACCCAGGCCCGCGCCGAACTGGTTCGCCTTTATGTTTTGCCTGAATATCAAAATCTGGGCGTGGGCACGGTGATCCTTAGAACGGGATTTGCCGCGCTGGCCCAGGCCGGCATGGAACAATGTTTTGTGTCGGTTCAGGAAACCAATGCCTCGGCCCGCCGATTTTACGAGCGACACGGCTTTATTTATCACCGCAAGCACGGCCAATTTTTAGGCACCCAAATTGTGGTTCTGGTGCAGTACATTCGCCCCATCACCGCCGCCAATGCTACCGGCGAATGAGAGAAATCTTTTGATTTACAACTGAAGCCGGAAGATTGCCTTAATTATTGTTTGAGAGTGTCAAACATTCCAAAGGCTTGTAGCTGAAACGATGCAGGGGGCAGGGGCCTTGTTTAATTAAAGCCGCGCGGTGAGCCGGAGTGCCATACCCTTTGTGTTGGTCAAACCCATAACCGGGATAAATGTCGCTCAATTCAACCATCAACCGATCCCGGGTTACTTTGGCTATCACCGAAGCGGCCGCTACCGTCAGCGAGAGGTTATCTGCTTTGGGAAAAGCATGTTGGGGCAGCATTACGTCGGGCAGGGTCAGATAATCCAATAAAAGATAATCCGGGGAGAGGCTCAAATTGACCAGCGCCTGCTGCATGGCGTAACGGGTTGCGCCCACCACGTTGTTTTCATCCACCATTGCCGCCGGGGCCATCCCCACCGAAACGGCCAGCGCTGTTTTTTGGATCAAACCAAAGAAAATTTCTCGTCTATTTGGGCCTAATTTTTTGGAATCGTGCAAGCCGGCCAAAGTTTTTGCCACCGCCTCCGGCCGGTCAAATGGCAAAATCACGGCGGCAGCCACCACCGGCCCGGCCCAGGCACCCCGCCCAACTTCGTCCAGACCCGCTACAAAACGATAGCCCTGCTTGAGCAGGGCTATTTCTTTTTGCAGATCAGGAAAAGAGCCATTCGACCTTGGAGATGACCATGATTTATTCATTTCGGTCAAACATCATCCAATCTTAATTTACACGAGCGGTCAACTCCCACACCATCGCCGGCCCATTTACGAAATTCGCTTTTCTTTCAGGCGGGCCGACTTGCCACTCCGATCCCGCAGGAAATAGAGTTTGGCGCGATTCACCTTGGCGTGGCGCAAAACCTCTACCTTTTCGATGCGCGGCGAGTGAAAGAGAAAAGTTCGCTCTACGCCGATGCCGTGGGAGGCAATGCGCCGGACGGTAAAGAGTTTGTTCATCCCACTGCCCTTCATGGCAATCACCACCCCCTGAAAAGCCTGCACCCGCTCCCGGTTGCCTTCAACAATGCGGACGTGGACGTTCACAGTATCGCCAATGCGCAGCTCCGGTCGTTCACCCGGCTGCTTTTCAAGGGATTGATGTTCAACGGATTGGATTAAATCAACTGCATGGGCCATTTTATCTACCTCAATTTGGCAGAAAAAGAGACTTCTTACCAGCCAGAAGTCACTTTCACTTACCAGGAATAATTTTCTGTTTGCTATTGACTAAAAAAATGCTGGCCCTCGCCAGCCACAAAAAGGAATTATAGCATGAACTCTACGAGTCAGACAAATCCAGGTGGGAGTTTGAGAAATCATATCCCAAATCGGCCAGGTAGGCGCGGTCGGCTTCGTTCAGGGCCGCCGTTGCCAGCAGATCAGGCCGGCGGGCCAGGGTGCGGGCCAGGGATTGCTGGCGCTGCCATTTTCGCACGTTGGCGTGGTGGCCGGAGACAAGAATATCGGGCACACTATACCCGCGATATTCCGCCGGGCGGGTGTAGTGAGGGTGTTCCAACAATCCCGCCGAATGAGAATCCTTGTTGGGGGCCTCGGCATCGCCCAATACCCCCGGCACAAGGCGGGTCAACACGTCAACCAGCACCATGGCCGCAATCTCGCCGCCGGAAAGCACATAATCGCCAATAGAGATTTCGTGAGTAACCAGGTATTGCCGCACCCGCTCGTCAACCCCCTCGTAGCGGCCGCAAATCAAAACAAGCCGGGCATACCTCGCCCATTCGCGGGCCATTGTTTGCTTGAGCAGGCGTCCCTGGGGGGTCAACAAAATAAGGGGCGGATAACCCTGGGCCATCAATGGCAAATACCCCTCATTGGGGATGTTAATGCCCAAAATTGCCTCAACCGCATTAAAAATAGGTTCCGGTTTCATAACCATACCACCGCCGCCGCCATAGGGGGTATCGTCGGTGACGTGGTGTTTGCCGGGGGCATAATCGCGGATATTATGGAGGGTTATTGTCACCTGCCCGGCCTGGCGCGCCCGCCCAATAATGGTGGCGTCAAAAACCCCGGCAAACATTTCCGGAAAGAGGGTTAGAATGTCAAAATGAATGGCCTTATGGTTTGGCTGTAACAAACTCATCAAAAAAGAACCTATTTTAGTTTCATTTTGCCCGGCTCAGTGCGAGGAGAGCCCGCTATTTGGATAATGGCCCGCTGCCAGCTATCGCCCTCGGCCTCAAACTTTTCGTGCTGAAAGCGGTGGTCGTGCTTACGAATGAACTCATCGAGTTCCGCTTGCAGCTTGACCAGTTTTTCCCTGGTGATTTCCAGCAAAGTTTCAAAAGTGGCTTTGTCTCTTACCAATTCCAGGGCGCGGCGCAGGTGATATAAACAGAGGCCATCGGACGATTTGAAAGCCTTGAGCATTTTTTCGTCTGTGGTCAACAAATCCACCAGCGTGGTTATGGCCAATGTTTCCAACTCAGCTTCTTGCAAACAAGCCGGGCATGGTTTCTCCGGCTGAAGATTCTTGACCACGGTTTGCGTGGCGGCGCTTGGCCTTTTGCGGTTCAGGGTTTCTTGCATCTGGCTCAGGGAGACGCTCCTGGGGCTATCATAGCCGGCTCTGCTTAACTCTTTTTCCACCTGCCGAATAAAATCCTGGTAGATGATGGCAATGCCCAACCGGGCGCCTCCGCCGGTTTGGGGCAGCAGCCAGGCATGCCGATTACAAAACCCTAACGACGCCCGAAACTGGAGCCGCATGTCCGGGTCGGTGGCTGTGCCGTGCATGCTGGCCATCAGAAAACGAAAACCGATCTCTTCCACCAACCGGCAGAAGGGACAGCCCGGTTCGGCGCAGGCTTCGATGATTTCAAAATAGCTATTGGGAATATGGTCTTTTTTCATCACCCACACCTAACCCGGACAGGTCAGAACCAAACGAGAGGGTTTAGGGATTATTGTTTTGCTTTCACCTCGGCTCCCAAAATCCGGGGATTAATGTATAATACATCAAAGGATAACATAATTCGGTAAAAGGTCAAGCAAATTGAAGTGATACTTTTTGGAACTACGCAGTTCATATCATTTGGGTGTATTTCAAATCAGTTGAAGGAGTGCAGAATTCATTCTGCCTCTGCCAAAAAGCGGAATAAATTCCGCACTCCGGGGTAGTCTCAACTCAAATGAAACACACCCCATATCATTTCGAGTGAAGAATAAGCGAGAAATCCCTGAGAAGTTCGTTTGCAAACGGCCATATTAGAGATTTCTCGTCGCAAGCTCCTCGAAATGACATTTAAACGCCCAACTGCGTAACTCTTATCTTTTCCTTTTTTGAAACGTAAATGAAAATGTAGGGCATTTTCTCACTGATAAAAAAGAAAACGCCAGTTACGCATACCCATGATTCTGCTAATTTACGATTTGCATATTTGCCATTTACAAAGGAGTAATCCATGGCCACCGTCTTTATGCAATGGCTCGAAACCACTCCCCGCGCTTACGACCGGGGCATTCAGCTACTCACGCTGGGCCGTTTGCAGCCACTCAAGGAGCGCATTGCGGCTGATTACATTTGGGCCGGAGGAAAAACCGACCTGCGGGTGCTGGAAATTGGCTGCGGCACCGGGGTACTTTCGGTTTTAATGGCCACGCAGGGCGCGCGCGTAACGGCGATTGATGCTTCGCCGGGGATGCTGGCCGAAGCGGAAACAAAAGCAGCCGAAGCCGGGCTGGCGGAAGCCATTGAATTTCACCACCTTGACGCCACAAAACTGGCCGACCACTTTCAGCCGCATAGCTTTGACGTTATCGTCAGCACCCTGGCCTTCAGCGAGTTCCCGCCTGAAGTGCAGGGCTATGTGTTACGCGCAGCCGCCCATCTTCTCGCGCCTGATGGCCGCCTGCTCATCGCCGATGAAATGATACCCGACGGGCTCTGGAGACGGTTGGCCTTTTGGGGGGTACGCCTGCCCCTGGTAATTCTGACCTGGCTGCTGACCCGCGCCACTACTACACCGCTCCACCACTTTGGCCGAACCTTGACTGAAGCCGGTTTTGTGGCCACAGTGGTTGAATCGCGCCTGGGCGGGAGTTTGCAACTCATCAGCGCCCGGCCCATCACCATGCCTGCGGAAATCCAAACTTTGTGGCCAGCCTATCCCCAACTTAGCCATCGAGTTACGCCTAACACCCTGCTACTTGATGGTTGGAGCCTTCTCAACCGCTTCATTCCTCCTTATCCCAAAATCGCTACCGGCCTGTATCGCATTGGTCGCCCGGATCGAAAATCGCCGGTGCTGGTCACCGGCAATTACGAATTGACGGTGCGCCGTCTGGTAGGCGCGTTAGACGGCCGGGTAGATTGCTGGCTGGTGCTGGCCAACAGCCGGGGGATCAATGTCTGGTGCGCCGCAGGCGGCGGTTACTTCACTGCCGAAGAGGTGATAGCTGCTCTCAAAACCAGCGGCGTGATAGCGGCGGTTGACCATCATGCTTTGATTTTACCGCAACTATGCGCCAATGGGATTGACGGCCGGCAAATTCGGCAGGAGACCGGCTGGGGGGTGCATTGGGGGCCGGTTCGGGCGCAAGACATTCCCGCTTATCTACGGGCCGGTCGCAAAAAAAGTGAGACTATGCGTCACGTGCAATTTCCCCTGAAAGACCGGCTAGAAATGACCACCGTGATGTTGGCCCTGTATGGCCTTGTTTTTGCCGTTTTATGCCTGATCTTTTGGCGTCCCTATACGCCGGTTCTCCTGGGCATAATGGCCGGGCTTAGTTATTTTTACGGCATTTTTCTGCCCTGGCTGCCGGGACGGGACGGGCTGGGCAAAGGCATCACCTTGGCCGGGCTAACGCTGTTGGGGCTGTGGGTGTGGTCGCTTGGATGGGGGCACTTATCACCGGCCCCATTGTTCAACTGGTCGTTGGGCCTGGGCTTTTTGGCCTTTTTCATTGGCGGGGAATATCAGGGGATGAGTCCCCTGATGCGCGGCGAACAGGCTAATTGGAGTATTGAAGGTTTGGTGGGCCTGGCCACCCTGGCGGCGTATGGCGCCGGCCAAATGCCAGGATGGAGTTGAGATAATGGACATCAAAAAAATGCTGGCCGACGAATGGCAAAATGTGCAAAAATTACGCTATTTGCACATCCAATTCGACCCGGCCAAATGCACGGGGGCCTGGCAGTGTTACGAGGTGTGCCCCATTGGCTGCTGGACACCCAACCCCCAAACCCGTATCGCTGAATTTCACAACGCGCATCTTTGCATTGCCTGCGGCGCGTGCGTGCGACAATGCCCGGCAGAGGCCATCCAATTGACGGTATCCTGACCAACCAAAACCAAACGGTTCCTCCAAAAACCTTCTTACCAATCCAAACACCCTCGGTAAAAACTTGCTTTTGCCACCGGCTCAACTTTACTGCTTAAAACCACTTGACAAACTTCACTAAAAGCGATATTATAGTATAGTATTATAATATTCTAGTATTAGAGTAATATCAAATGACGAATACAGAATTGGCTATTTTAAGTTTGATCGCCGAGCAGCCCCGGCACGGTTACGAAATCGAACAAGTTATCGAGGCGCGCGGCATGCGACAATGGACGGAAATTGGCTTTTCTTCCATCTATTTCCTGTTGAAAAAATTGGAGAAGGACGGCCTGATTGAAGGCAGAACGGAACAAACAGAGGGCCGGGGGCCGGCGCGAAAAATCTTCCATCTCACTCAAGCCGGCGCAGAGGCGTTCCAGTCCGCACTGTTTGAGGCACTCGCAAAGCCTCAGCCTTGCTACTCCAGTTTTTTGTTGGGGGTAGGCAATCTGCCCGGCCTGTCGCCCGACCAGGCCACAACAGCTTTGCGGCAATACCACCAAGCTCTGACCGACCAACTGGCCCAGATCCAAACCCGCTGGACAGAACAACAACCTCTGCCTTACTTTGTGGATGCGCTGTTTGATTACAGCATGACCAAAATTGAGGCTGAACTGACCTGGATTGAAAAATTTATCAAACAAGTGGAGGCTGAAATGACAAAATTGGATTTTAAAAAAGAGTTAAAACACTTATACCAACCGTCGGCCAAAAAGTTTGAGGTGGTTGACGTGCCACCCATGCAATACCTTATGATTGACGGGCGCGGCGACCCAAACACCGCTCCTGAATATCAAGAAGCAGTGGAAGCCTTGTTTGCCGTAGCCTACGCGCTCAAATTTATGAGCAAAAAAGGGAAGGGGCTGGATTACGTGGTGCCGCCGTTGGAGGGGCTGTGGTGGGCCGAAGATATGGCCGCCTTTAGCAGCGGGAACAAGGATCAATGGCTTTGGACCGTGATGGTAATGCAGCCGGAATGGATTACCCCGGCCATGTTTGAGCAGGCAGTGCGGCAAGTTAAAAAGAAAAAAGAGCTACCCGCCCTGGCCAAAATCAGACTGGAGACCTACCACGAGGGCCTCTCCGTGCAAATTTTGCACCTCGGCTCTTACACCGACGAAGCGCCTACCATCGCCAAAATGCACCGGGAATTCATGCCGGAAAATGGCTACGAACCGGTCGGCAAACATCACGAGATCTATCTGAGTGATCCGCGCCGGGTAGCGCCGGAGAAACTCAAAACGGTGCTGCGGCAGCCGGTCAAAAAAATTTAACCATTATTAATTGAGGAGAATAAGCATGCGAACAATCATTCACTTCAAACAAAGCCTGGCCGTAGAGCGAGCAGAAGCCGGGTTCAAGCGGGATGTCATTGGTTGGGTATTGGTTGTTTTTAACGTTTTGCTTGCGTTCAATTCAACCTTTGTTTTTCTCACCGTGCTCAATACCGGGCCGGCCGGTTGGCTGATGCTGAACACCTGCGCCCCCAGCATCTTTCTGTTTGCTGCCGGATTCCTGTTAGGTAGCCCGGTGGTGATGGCGGCGGCGGCAGTGTTAATGTTCCGTTACGGCACGCTGGGCCTGCTTGTTTTCACTTGGGATGGTTATAACCTCATCGCCCAAGTTGGCCATATTTTGATGACCCTGGCCGTTATCCACCTGATAGTGAACCTTGTGCGCCAGAGGCTGTGGAAAACGCTCCTCCTGGGGCTGGCCTGGGGCCTGGCGATCCTCATCCCCTTGATGATGGTGCAAGGGGCCTGGTTAAACGCTCATCCGGGCATTGTGGAACAACTGTTTAGCGGAAATTATACAGCTTTTGAATAGTAATGAGATAATGAGCAGCCCCAAAAATTTGCCGTTATCGTGACCATTTTTTGGGCCGGTTAAAATGAGGGGGAACTACAGGCTTTAAAGCATCAACGATAAAAACAACCCTATCAACCTTAAGCCAAAAGGGCGCGCCTGGAGCAAAGGCGCGCCCTTTAAAGTTTAGGCAAAATCTTAACCTCAAACATTGACTTTTTTGCTTAACCAGTTAAGATAGACCTAAACGTTAAAATATTTTGAGGTAATGTCATCTATAAACATAGATAACATTATCCTTTTCACGCACCCAACGAGGGACAAATGATTACAAGCCAGGTTATTCTCAAAAAGGGCCGGGAGAAGTCTGTTGAAAATCGTCACCCCTGGATTTTTTCGGGCGCAATTGGGCGGGTAGAGGGCGAGCCGGCCAACGGCGATGTGGTAGACGTGTGGAATCATCGCGCTCGTTTTGCGGCGCGGGGTATTTATAACGCCAAATCGCAAATCCGGATCCGTTTGCTCACCTGGAATCCCAACGATATGATTGACGAGGATTTCTGGCGGCGGCGTTTGCGCCGGGCCGTGGCCGGCCGGCAGACGCTTATCGAGAGCCAAGACACAGACGCCTTTCGCCTGGTTCACGCCGAGGCGGATGGCCTGCCGGGCCTGATTGTGGACCAATACGGCACCTGGCTGGTCGTCCAATTTCTGTCAATAGCCGCCGAAAAACACCGGGGCATCATTTTGGATACGTTGGTTGATCTGGTGAGTCCCCAGGGCATTTACGAACGCAGCGATGTTGAAGCGCGAGAGCAGGAAGGCCTGGTGCCCATTGCCGGGCCGGTTCGGCTTGAAACTCCCCCTGATTTAATTGAAATTGTGGAGAATGGCCATACGTTTCTGGTTGATGTGAAGTTAGGCCAAAAAACAGGCTTTTACCTGGACCAGCGTGAGAACCGGCAAAAGGCGGTTAAATATTTGGCCGGCAAAGAAATATTGAACGCCTTTGCCTATACCGGCGCCTTTGCGGTGTATGCCGCCGCGACCGGGGCCAAACGGATTATTAACGTTGATACCTCTGAAGTGGCCCTCCAATTGGCCGAGCGCAACATGCGCCGTAACGGTTTTGGCGAGCGTGAAGACGTTTATGCCGTAGCCAATGCCTTTGAAATTTTGCGGGCCTACGAAGAGGCTCAATGGAAATTTGATGTGGTTATTTTAGACCCCCCCAAATTTGCCCAACGCAAGGGGCACGTTGATAAAGCCACGCGGGGGTATAAGGATATTAATCTGCTGGCCATGAAATTAATTAAGCGGGGAGGCGTGCTAATTACGTTTTCTTGCTCCGGCGCAGTGAGCGCCGACCTCTTTCAAAAAGTGCTCTTTGGCGCGGCCGTGGACGCCGGCCGGACCGTGCAAATTATTGAGCATCTCTCCCAGGCCGCCGACCACCCCATTTTATTAACCTACCCTGAATCTGAGTATCTGAAAGGATTTGTCTGCCGGGTGTGGTAGAATGCCTTTGGTACGGGCATCAAGGAACCGGTTGGGCCTTAACCCTTCATCATCAATTCTTGTTCTAATCTCTCCAGGGCTTGTTCGGCGGCGGACTGGGCGGCGGTTTGTTTGCTCAGGCCCGTGCCCTGGCCGTAGGTTTTGTTCCCAATCATGGCTTCCACGGTAAACTCTTTGGCGTGATCCGGCCCTTGCTCTTTAATGGTGCGGTAGGTGGGGGTCAATTGATAGTGGCTTTGCGCCAATTCTTGTAACCGGCTTTTGGGGTCTTTGTGGGTGTCAAAACTCAAAATCTCGGCCAGGGCCGGTTTTATCATTTTTACCACAAGCTGGCGAGAACAATCCAGACCCCATTCCAGGTAGACCGCGCCAATGAGGGCCTCAAAGGCATCACACAAAATCGCCTTGCGCTGGCGTCCCCCGCCTTCTTCCTCGCCTCGACCCAAAAAGAGATATTCTCCCAAATTGAGTTCAGTGGCAAAGCGGGCCAGGGTTTCGGTGCGCACCAGGGCCGAACGCAGATTAGTTAGGTGCCCTTCGGCCATTTCCGGAAAGTGATGGTATAAATATTCGCCGGTGATAAAATCAAGGATGGCGTCGCCCAAAAATTCCAGCCGTTCGTTGTCTTCCAGGGGATAATCAGGATTTTCGTTAAGGTAAGAACGATGGGTGAGGGCGCGTTGTAACAAGGCTCTGTCGGAAAAGGTCAAGTTTAAGATTTGTTCAAGGTTGGCAATGTCACTCATAAGTGGTCTCCGGCCACGGGTAGTTTCCCGCTACGGGGAAGCAGGAAACTACCAATGAAGCTACACCGCCAAAACGCCAAAAACGCCAAGATTTTGAACAGCCAGATGTTTAGCCGGTTTTACTTCGCGTGCTTGGCGTCGTGGTGGTTTTTTAAAAAGTCGTAATTATTCCCCTGTTCCACCTGATGGTTACAGTTTTGAAACTGTAACCGGATATTTGACCGGGTTAACCCGGTATTTACCCATTCCGGTTGAATAACCGGAACGATCATCTACAAGGCGAATAACCACAAAAAATCTTTAAATCCTGTGAATCCTGTCTGAAAAATATGCGTTTTGGGCCACTATCTTTTAGAATTGAACAGCCCTGAATTCGGCTCAAACGCCGCTTTCAACCGGCTCAACCGGCGTTTTTTTGAGACTCAAGGGTATATTTTACCCAAATCAAGTTTTAGGCCGCCACCTTTAGTTTATCCTTGAATTCCTTTTTGAACTTTTTTACCTTGGGATCAATCACCATCATACAATAAGGCTGGTGAGGATTGCTGCGGTAATAGTTCTGGTGATACGTTTCGGCCGGGTAGAACTCGGCCAGGGGCGCAATCTCCGTCACAATGGGATCGGGCCATAAGCTGGAAGCGTTGGTTTTTTGCCGGGATTTTTCGGCTATGGCTTTTTGCGCTTCATTGTGATAGAGAATAATGGAGCGATACTGCGTGCCCACGTCGGCCCCCTGCCGGTTCAGGGTAGTGGGGTTGTGGGTGCGCCAAAATACGTAAAGCAAATCTTCATAAGAAATCACTTCAGGGTCAAACGTAATCTGAATCACTTCGGCGTGGCCGGTGGTGCCGGTACAAACCTGTTGGTAGGTTGGATTCTCGATTACACCCCCGGCATAGCCTGAAACTACCTGTTGCACACCTTGCAAATCCTGAAAAACGGCTTCAACGCACCAGAAACATCCTCCCCCAAATGTTGCTACCTCAAATTGTTTCGACATAAAATCCCCCAATACTTTTTAAGTTTTTTGGCCCATTGGCCTCTATATTGACTTTTGTAATTATAGCAGGGAATTAACAACTTGCATGGTCAAGCGAGTCTATTTTCGGATTTGCGCCGGACTAGGAAAAAGATATGATAGCCTGACCGGCCCCACCATGATATACTTTTAACAGTCAGGGGCCGCCAACCTGGGCGTAATCAGAATCTTAATAAAACTGGACAATGTTTGACTTATTGCAAAGCATCGCGGCGTATGTGCCCCCCAATATTGTGCGTAATGTGTTGGCCGATCGCGCCCCTACGCCACCCTCGGCTGCCACTGCCGAGCGATTCTCTGCGGCCATTCTCTTTGCCGATATTTCGGGCTTCACTCCCCTCACCGAGGCGCTGGGCCAAAAAGGTTCAGAAGGGCCGGAAGAGTTAACGCGCCTGCTCAACCGCTACTTCAGTTGGATGATTGCCTTCATCGAGGCCGAAGGGGGGGAGGTGATCAAATTTGGCGGCGATTCCCTGACCGCAATGTTTCCCGCTGTGGATGAAGCGTTAGCCACAGCCACCCGGCGGGCCAAACAAACGGCTGAAACCATGCAATCGGTGATGGACGAGTTTAGCGTGATGGAAAGCAGCGTTGGCCTGGTGACGCTGGCCATGAAAATTGGCCTTGGGGCCGGGGAAATTGTAGCCGCTTGTGTGGGTGGGGTTTCCAATCGTTGGGAGTACATTATTGCCGGAGATGCGCTGCGCCAGGCGGCCCAGGCCGAACATCAAGCCGCTCAAAGCCAGATTGTGCTTAGCCCGGAAGCCAGCGCCATCATCGCTCCCGGCGCAGTTTCACCTCGTTCGCTGCCCAGGCCAGATTGGACTTCTATTCAAGATACAATCAGAGTGGAACAAGCCTTACGATGTTATGTGCCCACGCCCGTGTTGGGCTGGCTGGATCAGGGCCTACATCATTGGCTGGCTACCTTGCGCCCCATGAGCGTGCTCTTTGTGGGCGTCAATAAACTTGATTACGCGCAGCCCCAGGCCATCCAAAAACTGCACGCCCTGGTGCGGGGCGTGCAGGAAATCATTCATCATTACCAGGGCAGCCTGACCCGCCTGACCGTAGACGACAAGGGCACTGTTTTTCTGCTCCTGTTTGGCGCGCCGCCCTATGCCCATGAGGACGACGCCGAACGAGCCGTCCGCTGCGCCCTGGATTTACAGGGGCTGGCCGCAGAACATAAGTTACAGTTATCCATTGGCGTTACTACCGGCCGGGTGTTTGCCGGCCCGGTGGGCAGTGAAACCCGGCGCGAATACACCGTGATGGGCGATACCGTCAATCTGGCCGCGCGGTTGATGACGGTAGCCGGCCCGGGCCGAATCTGTTGCAATTACGCAGCCTATCGCCACAGCCGTAATCAAATTACCTTTGAAACGCTGGCCCCGGTGCAGGTCAAGGGGAAAGCCGGGCCGGTCCGTCTCTATCGTCCGCTTGACCATAGCCGTGGCGCGGGGCAGGCCGGTCAGGTAAAGCCGGAAGCCATTGCTCAGCCCGCCAAACCCGCCGGTGAGTTGCGAGGACGCCGGAGTGAACTGGCCAAACTGACCTCTTGTCTGGACCGGGTGCTCCAAACAGGCCGCAGTTACATCACCGTGATTGAAGGGGAAGCCGGGATTGGCAAGTCACGTCTGGTAGAAACGTTGGTCCGGTTGGCATTAGAACGCGGCCCGAAGCCCCTGATCGGCCAGGGACACAGTTTTGAACAAGAAACGCCCTACCATGCCTGGCAAAACATTTTTTACACTTATTTTGATTTACCGGGTATTGACGACATTACTGAGCAGCAAAGCCGGGTTCAGGCCCACGTGAATGAAGCCGCGCCCGAATTTGGGCAATATCTGCCCCTGTTAAACGATGTGTTGCCCTTGAATTTCCCGGAAAATGAACTCACCGCCTCGCTCAAGGCCAAAGCGCGGCATGAGAGTTTGCTTGTGCTGCTGCTCATGCTGCTGCGAGCCTGGGCCATAAAACAACCGCTGGCCCTTATTCTTGAAGATAGCCACTGGCTCGATCCGGCTTCCTGGGACCTGGCCGCACAGACAGCCTGGCTTTTGTCGTCCGAGCAATTGCCGCTATTTATGGTTTTGGCCATGCGCCCTCTGGAAGGCAGCGCCACCTCAATGGAACTGCTCACCCTGGCCGGAATGGCCGAAACAGAACATTTGCGTCTGGCTCCTCTTTCGGCAGAGGATACCCTGGCCCTGGCCGCCGCCAAACTGGACCTCACCGGCAACGAACTGCCTGAAGCCGTGGCCGAACTGGTGCAAAAACGGGCGGGCGGCAATCCCTTTTTTGCCGAAGAACTGATTTATGCGCTGTATAATGATGGTTTTATCACCCTCAAAGCCCTGCCCGCCTCCACAGGCGCTGCCGGCAAAACCCGCTGCCTGATCAGCGGCGACCTGGACCAGGCCGTTCAGATTTTGCCAACCACCATCCAGAGCACCATTCTTTCCCGGATAGACCGGCTGCCGCCAGAAGAACAACTTATGCTCAGAGTGGCCGCCGTGATCGGTTACACATTTGCCTACACCACCCTGCGCGATACCTTACGCCAGCATTTAGACATAAACGAACGTTCCTTAAAAACCCACCTGTATGAACTAATTTACCTGGAATTTATCCAACCGGCAAACCCGGAGCCAGACCTGACCTATTGTTTTAAGCACAGCCTTATCCAGGAAGTCACCTATCAATCCCTACTTTTTGACCGGCGCCGGCGATTGCATCGCACGGTGGCGCAGTGGTATGAGCAGACTTACGGCAAAACGCAGCCCCCCGGCAACGGTCCCTCCCCGATGCTTCATCCTGATGAAACCCTGCCCGGCCCAGACTCCGGCGCCAATTTGACTTTTCCACCGGTTTCCGCGGCTGATCCACTCGCCTCCTGTTACGCCCTGCTGGTCTATCACTGGCACCAAGCCGAAGATGAAGCGCGAGAAAGGCATTACGCCGCCCTGCTGGGCTTACAATCAGCCGCCCAATTTGCCAATGCCGAAGCCTTGAGCTACCTCAATCGCGCCCTGAACCTGACCCCGCATAGTGAAACGGCAGAACGTTACAAACTGCTGCTGGCCCGCGAAACAGTATACAACCGCCTGGGCAGCCGAGAAGCGCAGGCCGAAGATATCGCCGCACTGGCGGCATTGGCCAAAGCGTTAAAAGATGTCCGGCAGGAAACCGAGGTAATGTTGCGGCAGGCGCGTTATGCCGAAGTCACCGGCAACTACGCTCTGGCCCTGGCCGCGGCCCAACAAACCGTAGCCCAGGCCAAACAAATTGAAGATGTGGCCGGTGAAGCCAGAGCTTACCTGGCCTGGGGCAGCGCCCTCTATCACCAGGGTAATTATGAAGCGGCCGGTAAGAAACTGGATCAAGCCCTGGCCCTGGCCCAAAACAACCCCAGTCGCTGCCTTGAAGCGGAGGTGTTATACCGGCTTGGCACGCTCTGCATGCTCCAGGGCGACTACCCCACCGCTCGAGGTTATTGCCAGCAAGCCCTGGCCTTCTGTCGCGCCCATCACCACCATCCCGCCCAAGCTGATAATCTACACTTGCTTGGCCTCATTCAATATCACCTGGGTTGCTACCAGGCCGCGCGGGATTACTTTGAGCAGGCTATCCCCCTTCATTACACCATCGGCCACCAACAAGGCGAAGTGAAGTCTCTGCTGGCGGTGGGCGTTCTTTACCTGCGCCAGGGCGATTATGAGGCCGCGCGGGATTATTTTGAGCAGGTTCTGGATACTGCTTCCGAAATTGGCGATAGAGAAACTCTAGCCGGCGCCCTCAGTAATCTTGGCCTGCTTTACGGTTATCTGGGCGACTATCCTACTGCCCGCAGCTATTTATCGCCCTCGCTTGACCTGCGCGAAGAACTTGGCAGCCAGGCCGGCCAGGCCGATTCCCTGGGCAAGTTTGGTTTTGTCTATTACCATTCAGGCGATCATCAAACCGCCTATAGATATTGCCAGATGGCTTTGGCTATTCAACAGAAAATTGGCTGCCGGGCAGGCCAGGGTTATAGCCTCACCTATTTAGGCCATGCCCAGGTTGAACTGGGCCAATGGCAGGCTGCGTCCACCACTTACAACCACCTCCTAAACCTGCGCCGCCAAATGAATCAACCCGGACCGGCCATAGATGCCCTGGCCGGTCTGGCCCGGCTGGCCCTGGAACAGGACGACTTGGACCTGGCTTTAGCCTACGGAGAAGAAATTTTGGCCTGGCTCAAGGCTAACGAACCGGCCGGCCTTGACAACCCTTTTCAAGTTTATTTGACCCTTTACCGGGTGCTGGAAACAGCCGCCCAGGACAATCCGGCGTTGGTTGAGCAGGCCCAGGCCATTCTGGAAACAGCTCATGCCATTCTCCAGGAACAAACCGCTCGCCTCAGTAATCAGGTTTGGCAGCGCAAATTTCGGAAGCGATCCATCTCCACCGGCAAATTGTTATTGCTGGGTAAAAGAGTAGATTATGAAACGTGAGCAAGTGATGCGCGTTATCAAAAAGGCCCGCGCCAGAGGGGAAATACCCAACCTGCGGAACGCCAATTTGCAGAACCTTGATCTAAGTGAAATCAACTTGCGCCGGGTTTACCTGCAAGGCGCCAACCTGGCCCAATCAAATTTGAGACGCGCGGACCTGAGCCGGGCCTACTTGCGCGAGGCCAATTTGAGCCAGGCCAATTTGAGCCAGGCCAATTTGAGCCAGGCCAATCTATTCAGGGCCAATTTGAGGGAAGCCAACCTGGTTGCCGCCGACCTGCGACGGGTCAATCTGCGGGGGGCCGACCTGCGCGGAGCGGATTTAAGCCGGGCCAACCTGCGGGGGGGTAATCTATTCCGGGCTGATTTGAGGGGAGCTAATCTCAGTGAAGCGTCCCTGATTGGGGCCAATACCGGCGGGGCCAATCTGGCCGCAGCCAACTTAACCGAGGCCAATATCACCGGCGAGCAACTGAGCATTGCCGAAAGCCTGGCCCAAACCACCATGCCCAACGGCACAATACACGACTAATTTTGTGGGACTTTTTACTCTATTGTCATTATCTTGATAATCTGTTAAAGTAAAATAGTAAATAGGCGTATTTGTAGCAGAGAATATGGAAGAAATTAGGTAATGACAACGCAAACGTTGACCCCCCAAGAGATTGATCGCCTGATTGACACCAGCCCTATTGCTCCAGAATCAAGGGTAAAGTTGGACTCCCCCTTTTTACGCCAGTTAGCGGCGGCAGGCCGGGAGGTAGTGGATGCGTTGATGACCGAACAGCACTATCCCCGGGGGGCAGTAATTTTTGCCGAGGGCGATGTTGGCAACGCCATGTACATTATCTGGTCTGGACGGGTGGCGGTGGTCAAAGGAAACCCGGAGTCGCCAATTGTATTGGGTTATCGGGGGCCAGGAGAGATTGTGGGGGAAATGGCTCTGTTAGAAGACCAACCCCGTTCCGCCTCGGTGATTGCCCTGGAAGATACCCGCCTTTTGCGCATCACGCGCCAAGATTTTAAGCAACTATTGAGCAGCAACTCTGCGGTGGGGATGGGGATTTTGAGCACGCTCAGCGCCCGGCTGCGAGCCGCCGACAATGCCCGCGACGCCGGTCTGCGGGCCGAAGACCGCCTGAGCAAACAGGTTTCCGAATTGCAAACCGAAAAACAGCATTTACTGGAACTCCAACAACTACGCCAGGAAACCACCGACCTCATTGTCCACGATTTGCGCCATCCCATCTCCAGCCTGCTGGGGATCGTCAACCTCCTGGAAATGGTGCTGCCCAAAGAGGTGCTGGAGGCTAACCAATCGCTGCTCAATCTGGCCAATTCAACCTGTGGCCACATGCAGCTCCTGGTGGACTCTCTATTAGACATTGCCCGGATGGAATCTGGTGAAGTGGAATTGGAGTTGGACGAGCTGGATTTGGCCCAACTCATTACCGATGCCATAAACAGGCCGATTGTCCCGCTGGAAGCAAACGTTACCCTGGAGACTATTGTTCCCGCCGACTTACCGCCCGTAATGGCCGATGAGGAGAAAATCATCCGGGTTTTGGCTAACTTGATTGGCAATGCCATTAAGTATACGCCCAAAAATGGGCATATCGGGGTGGTGGCGGAACCAAAAAATGGATATATCCAGGTAAGCATCACCGATACCGGCCCGGGTATTCCCCCCGCGGATCGGGAACGAATCTTTGAACGTTTTGCCCAGGTGGCCGGAAGTAATACCAGAAAAGGCTTTGGCCTGGGCCTGGCCTTTTGCCGGTTAGCCGTGGAGGCGCACGGGGGGCGGATTTGGGTAGAACCCGGCCAGGGCGGCGAAGGCAGTCGCTTTGTTTTTACCTTGCCTCTCTGAAATAGGGGCGCGTGTCAAGTGTCAAGTATTGGGTAGAGAATTTCATTATGGGTGGGGTGAACTATACAATTACCGGCGGCCTGTATTCGCCCCAAACGCGGCGCAGGGTATGGCAAATTTCGCCGGTGGTGGCATAGGCTTCCACCGCCGATAGAATGAAGGGTATCAGGTTGCCGGTGTTTTTGGCCGCGTTTTCCAGGGCAGTCAGGGTTTGTTCAACCCCGGCCCGGTTGCGCCGGCTGCGTAAGGCGGCCAGACGCTCGTATTGCTGTTGGGTCACGCGCTCGTCTACCCGTAAAATTTCGGGGCGGGTTTCCTCACCTGCCATAAACTGATTCACCCCCACCATAACCCTTTCATTACGCTCAATTTCACGTTGATAGCGGTAGGCCGCCTCCTGAATTTCTCGCTGAATGTAACCCTGCTCAATGGCCGCCAACGCGCCGCCCAGTTCGTCAATCTTGGCAATGTAGGCTTTGGCTTTTTCTTCCAATTGGTCGGTCAGACTCTCCACAAAATAGCTACCGGCCAGGGGGTCAATTGTATCGGCCACGCCGCTTTCGTGGGCGATGAGTTGTTGGGTGCGCAGGGCTACTTGCACGGCTTCTTCGGTAGGCAGGGCCAGGGCCTCGTCCATTGAGTTGGTATGCAACTATTGCGTGCCGCCCAACACCGCCGCCAGGGCCTGAATAGTGACCCGGACGATATTATTCAGCGGCTGCTGGGCGGTGAGGGTGCTGCCGCCGGTTTGGGTGTGAAAACGCAGCATCCACGATTTTTTGTCTTTGGCCTCAAAGCGCTGCCGCATAATGGTGGCCCACAACCGCCGCGCCGCTCTGAACTTGGCCACTTCTTCAAAAAGGTTGTTGTGAGCGTTAAAAAAGAAGGAAAGATTGGCCCCAAACTCATCCACGTCCAACCCGGCTTTGAGCGCCGCCTCCACGTAGGCAATACCGTTGGCCAGGGTAAAAGCAATCTCCTGGGCCGCAGTGCTGCCCGCCTCGCGGATGTGGTAGCCGCTGATGGAAATGGTGTTCCAGCGGGGCAGGTGGTCTTTGCCGTAGGCCATAATGTCGGTGATAAGGCGCATGGAGGGAGTGGGGGCGTAAATGTAGGTGCCGCGGGCAATGTACTCTTTGAGAATGTCGTTTTGCACCGTGCCCCGCAATTTGGCCGGAGGGACGCCCTGCTTTTTACCCACTGCTATATACATGGCCAGCAGCACCGCCGCCGGAGCATTGATGGTCATGCTGGTGGACACTTTGTCCAGCGGAATGCCCTCAAACAACGTTTCCATATCCTCCAGCGATGAAATGGAAACGCCCACTTTGCCCACTTCGCCTTCGGCAATGGGGTCGTCGGCGTCGTAACCAATTTGGGTGGGCAAATCAAAGGCTACGCTCAGACCGGTCTGGCCCTGCTCCAGCAAATATTTGAAACGCCGGTTGGTTTCCTCCGCGCTGCCAAAACCGGCGTATTGGCGCATTGTCCACAGCCGCCCTCGGTACATGGTTGGCTGCACTCCCCGGGTAAAGGGATAGTCGCCGGGGAAGCCGAGTTTCTCCAAGTAAGCATCGGCCTTATCGGGCAGGTAGACTCGCTCAATTTCAATATCAGAATGAGTAGTAAATTGGGTTTTGCGTTCGGGGAAGCGGTCTAAAACCGGCCGGAGGGTTAGTTCCTCCCAATTCTTTTTGGCGCTGGTTAAACTGTTTTTCATTGTCGTCAAATCCTTCAACACGGATGTGCCCATTATAACCCCTGGCCCAAATTCCATCAAATGACACCCTGGGCGGGTCAACCCCCATCATTGGGGGTCAATAAACCCCTAAAAATTGGGGTTTTCTTTCCCCACCAAATATGGTATTTTAACATTATTAAGCGCAGCAAATTCCAGCGTTATTCCTTGCCCAATATTACAACAGAGGGGTGCATTATGCTCATCAAACAAACGGTGTGGTTATTTGTCAAAGCGCTTGTTATCACCGGGATCGTGGGAGTATGTTTGTCCTATGTAGCCGATGAGTCGGCCTATCAAACAAAAATAACTC
Organism: Anaerolineae bacterium; assembly: GCA_016931895.1. Classification (NCBI taxonomy): domain Bacteria; kingdom Bacillati; phylum Chloroflexota; class Anaerolineae; species Anaerolineae bacterium. The sequence goes on along the minus strand of JAFGDY010000128.1, from coordinate 6,199 downwards.
AAATTTGCACTAATCTTGTCTGCTGGTAAAAAGACCCGTCAAACCATCCTTTCTGAATAACCCAAAAAAGCCCTTGTCTCAACGCCAAGACGAGGGCTTTTCATTTGTTACTACAGACACATTAATGAAAGAATAGTTCGATAATTGGCCAAAGTTGGTGTAAAATAGAACGACTCTCCTGCACAGGGCTAATGCAAATTTGGAGGAGATAGTGATGAGCACCATGCAAAATTTAATTGGACAAACCCTGGGACCGTACCAGATTATTGAGCAAATTGGCGAAGGAGGTATGGCCACGGTCTTTAAGGCGTACCAGCCCGCCCTCAACCGAGAAGTGGCCTTAAAAGTGCTGCCACCTTACATTGCCCAAAAAAAAGGCTTTGTCCAACGTTTTGCCCGCGAAGCGCAAGCTATTGGCAATCTACACCACCCTAACATTCTCCCTGTTCACGATTTTGGCCAGGATAAGGGCTACGGTTACATTGTAATGCGCTATATTCCTAACGCCAAAACCCTGGCCGATTTGCTGAAACAGCAGCGCTTGAAAACAGACCAGATTATCCACTTGACCCGCCAAATTGCCGCCGCGCTTGACTATGCCCACAGCGCCGGCATCATTCACCGCGACATCAAACCCGGCAACATTTTGCTGGATGGTGATTGGGTGCTATTGAGCGATTTTGGCCTGGCGAAAATCATTGAGACCCCCTCGGAAATCACCGGCACCGGCGTGGGCATTGGCACTCCGGCCTACATGTCGCCCGAACAAGCTCAAGGGAAAAAGGTTGACCATCATACCGACATCTATTCGTTGGGCATCATGCTGTTTGAAATGCTCACCGGCCAGGTGCCCCACCGGGCTGAAACCCCCCTGGCCACGGTCATGAAACGCCTCACCGAACCTCTCCCTTCTCCCCGCAGTCTTAACCCGGCTATCCCTGAAGGCGTGGAGGCCGTACTACTCAAAGCCCTGGACACCGTTCCCGGCCAACGGTTTGACCGGGCCAAAGACTTGATTGAGGCGCTGCAAGCGGCTTTTGCCGCCGAGCCGGACGCCGGCCCAGAAAAAACCATTCTCTCCCCCGGCCCGGCAAAAAGTCAAACCAAAAAACCGACGCTGCCGTTAACGGCTAAAGCAACCCGGTTGCCGTCAAAAATACGCCTGCCCCTCCTCATTGAAATTATGGTGTTGGCTACGTTGGGTATTTTTAGCCTGTGCGGCTTTGGCGGGGTTCTCATGTCTCTGGTCCCTGATGCTACCGGGCAAATATCGTTGGGCGCTTTGTTTGGTTTTCTGGGCGTAGTTTTGGCGGGCCTGACCAGTATGGCCCTGATCCGGCTGTGGCCTAAAAGTAAATCGTCTTTAGGGTGGCCGGCGCTGGCCGTGCCGCTCTGGTACGCGGGGGTCATCATTTTGGGCTGGGGAATTCCGGCGGCTTTGAATCCCGGAGAAACAGACCCCGCCCAAAACCTGGGTTGGGCTACGGTTTTCTTTTTTGGGCCGGGTGGTTTTTTGGCCTTGCTGGGGGCAACACTTTATGGCTACGGTTATCGGCGGGGGCGGGCGGCGCGTCAGGCCCTTTTTCAGGGGGAAGAGGCCACCGAAAAAGCTTTGGCCCGGGCCGGCCAATTGCAACGCGCCGCCGATTATCGCCGGCATATTGCCAACTCACTCAAACAATTTAGAAAATCCCCCCTGGCCAATCAGTTGGCCCCCATGCGCGTCAAATTGAACCAATGGGAAGAACACCTGCGCCAACTGGTCAACCGGCTGAATGAATTTGAGTTGAACCAAATCATCCAGCGAGACCTGCGTGAAGTCCCCAACGCCATCACCCAATTACAGCAACGCTTAAAAACCGAAACCGACCCGCAAATTCAAGCGCAAATGGCCGGAACCTTAACCAGCTACCAGGAACACCAAAGCCAACTTGAAGCATTGTCGGCCATGCTCCGTCGCACCGAGTTAGAAATTGACGAGACTTTGGCCGAAATTGGCGCAATCTATTCCCAATTGCAGTTGCTCAATGCCAAAGATATTGACCGCCACCGGGCCGGCCGTCTCTCCGAAGACATTGAGGAGCAGGCCGACCGCCTGGGCGATCTATTGAGCGCGATGGATGAGGTGTATGATCGTTCGGTGGGGCTGGAGTAGGTATGTTCAAGGTTGTTCTGGTTGAACCCCAAATCCCCCAAAATACCGGCAACATTGCCCGTCTCTGCGCCGCCGCCGATATGGAACTGGTGATTGTGGGCCGGCCCGGCTTCAAACTCAGCGACCGCTACCTCAAACGGGCCGGCCTGGATTATTGGGAATACGTGCGCATCAAACACGTCCCCGATGTGGACGCCTATTTCAACCGGCTTGATCCGGCCCGCGCCTACCTGTTGACCACCAAAGCCAAAACGCCCTACACCCGCATCCGGCCCCAACCCGGCAACAGCTTTTTATTTGGCCCGGAAACCGCCGGCCTACCGGAATGGCTGCTCAAGGCCAATCCGCAAACCTGTTTTACCGTCCCCATGAAAAATCCCCATGTCCGCAGCCTCAATTTGGCCACCAGTGTGGGCATTGTGATGTACCACATGCTCTCCCTATTTGATTTTGGACTTAAAGCCTAATGCCCAACTTGCCCCCTCACAAACATCAAATTGCCTACTTTGTTACCCCCCACGGCTTTGGCCACGCCGCGCGAGCCGCAGCAGTAATGGCCGCCCTGCGCCAGCTTGAGCCGGGCATCCGGTTTGAAGTTTTCAGCAAAGTGCCGACCTGGTTTTTTGAAAATTCGCTGGGCCGCGCTTTCAATTATCATTCTCTGCTCACCGATATTGGTTTGGCGCAAAAAAACTCGCTGGCCGAAGATTTGCCCGAAACCCTGCGCCGCCTGGCCGACTTTTTACCCTTTGACCCTGCCTTCATTAAGAATTTAGCCCAACAGGTGAACCAATTGGGCTGCCGCTTAATCCTGTGCGATATTGCGCCGTTGGGCCTGGCTGTGGCTAAGGCAGCCGGCGTGCCCGGCGTGCTTATTGAAAATTTCACCTGGGATTGGATCTATCAGGGCTACGCCCAGGACGATGGGCGAATAAACCAATACATCCTCTACTTGCAAAAACTCTTTGCCGGCGCCGATTACCATATTCAAACCGAACCTGTCTGCGCGCCGGGCAACGTTGACCTGACCACCCCCCCGGTGAGCCGAAAAATCCGCACCCCGTCCTCCCAGGTGCGGCGGGAATTGGGCATACCGGCTCAAGCCAAAGCGGTATTGGTGACCATGGGCGGCAGTTTTTGGCAATACACTTTTTTGGGAAAATTGGAAAGCCAAAACGGTTTTTATTTTGTGGTGCCCGGCCCCGGCCAACAGGTAGAACATCGAGGCAAGCTGGTGCTTTTGCCCCACCACTCCCGGTTTTTTCACCCGGATTTAGTGAATGCCTGCGATGCCGTTATCGGCAAAATTGGGTACAGCACCATCGCCGAAGCCCATCACGCCGGAACGCCGTTTGGCTACATTGCCCGGCCCAAGTTCCGCGAGTCGCAAGTTTTGGTAGATTACATCACCAGTCAGATGAACGGCATCCAGCTTACCGAAACTCAATTTCAAAATGCCGAGTGGCTTCTCCGGCTGCCCGACCTGTTGGCCCTGCCGCGCCTTGCCCGCCGGGGGCCAAATGGGGCAGATCAGGTGGCCGATTTTGTGCAGCGGCTGTTGGCGGCGCTCTGAAAATCTAATCTATATTTTCCATTGATCAAAACCGGCCCCATACTTACTTTGCCAATAATAAGGTTGACCAAGACCGGCCCGGATTGTATACTGTCAGCAGCATCATTAAAGGATGTAGATCATGAATTCCGACAAATACATCATCCGGGCGGCAGATTTTGAACCGGCTTACCTGGCTCTATACCACCGCGGCGAATTGCAGCGCCGGGTAGAGCAGGCCGTGGCCGGGCTGAACGAATGCCGGGTTTGTCCGCGTAACTGCGGCGTGGACCGGCTGGCAGACAAAACGGCAACTTGCCAAACCGGCCGGTATGCCCAGGTAAGCAGCTATTTTGCCCATCTTGGCGAGGAGGATTGTCTGCGGGGATGGCGGGGGAGCGGCACCATTTTTTTTAGCATGTGCAATTTGCGCTGCGTATTTTGCCAAAATTACGACATCAGCCAGGTTAGCCGCGGGCCAGAAATTGGCCCCACCGAACTGGCCGCTATGATGTTGGAATTGCAAGAGGCCGGTTGTCATAATATTAATTTTGTCACTCCCGAACACGTAGTGCCGCAGGTGCTAGAGGCGCTGCTGGTGGCCGTGGCCGCCGGTTTGCGATTGCCCCTGGTTTACAACACCTCGGCCTACGATTCGCTGGAAAGTTTGCGTCTGCTTGAGGGCGTGGTTGACATTTACATGCCTGATTTTAAGTTCTGGGAGGTAGATTTATCCCGGCGTTATCTGAAGGCCAAAGATTATGGTCGCGCGGCGGGTCAAGCCATCAAAGAGATGAACCGGCAGGTGGGGCCACTCAAGTTTGACGAACGCGGGTTGGCCAAACGAGGGGTGCTGGTCCGCCACCTGGTTATGCCGGGGATGCTTGAGGAAACGCGGCACATTCTGCACTTTTTGGCCCAGGAAGTTGCCCCTGATACCTACGTAAATGTAATGGCCCAATACCGACCGGCCTGGCAGGTAAGCTCAGAAAAATATTCTGAAATCAATCGCCCGCTGGACACAGCCGAATATAAGGCCGCAGTGCAAATAGCCGAAGAGTTTGGTTTGCGCCTGGACGAACGCCGGGTGTTTGGCTGGTCATTGAGGTAGATCAGCCAAACCCTACCGGCGCCCGGCGCAAACTAAAAGATAATTGAGTTTACCGGAGGAAAGATAAACTATGCCCCTTCAACGCTTTCCGGCAAAAACGTTCACGCCGTCCCGCCGTTGGCTACAACAAGGCGGTTGCCTGTCTATTCTCGTTCTGCTGCCCCTGCTCTACTATGGCCTCTACTTTGCCCGGCGGGGGCCGCTGCCGGCCAAACCCCAATTGATCGCCCATCGCGGCGGGCCGGCCTACGCCCCGGAGAACACGTTGGCGGCTTTCCGTCACGCCGTTGCCCTGGGCGTGGATTGGCTGGAGTTGGACGTGCAAATGAGCCAGGACGGCGCGGTGGTAGTGATGCACGACGAAACCGTTGAGCGAACCACCAACGGCGCCGGCCGGGTGGGCGATCTATCCCTGGCCCAAATACGCGCCCTGGATGCGGGAAACGGCAAACCGCCGCCCACTTTGGCCGAAGTAGTGACCCTGGCCAAAGCGGCCGGGGTGGGGCTGCTGGTGGAGATCAAATCGCCCTCCCTCTATCCCGGGCTTGAGGTTAAAGTAGAGCAAATGATCACCGAGGCAAACTACGTTGAGCAAACCATCATCCAATCGTTTGACCACCAGGCCTTGCAAACCATTCACAGCCTGAACCCAAATATTCAACTGGGCGCTTTATACGGCTGGGGAGATTTGAGCGTGCCTGGGCTTCAGCCGGGCCGGGCCGCCTGGGTTTGCCCAATGGCCGAGATGGTGGTTTTTAATCCGTGGCTCATCCAACAAGCTCATAACCGGGGCCAGCAAGTCTTCATCTGGTTTGGCCTCATTGAGCATCCTCTCCTGATGCGCTTTCTCCTGGCCCTGGGCGCAGACGGTCTCATTGTTGACGATCCCCTGGCCCTGGCCAAAATTTTGGACCGATAGGGATTTTCAATTCTGATGAGCGTCCAAAAATAACTTATCGTTGATAGGGCTTAGCCAAAAAACCGTATTTGTGCAGCCAGTCTTCCAATTGTTGATTGTTAGGCTCGGTAATCATAGGGCCCCGGTCGTAGCCCCTGTTGGATTGAGTGGGGGGGCGGGGCAGAAAATCTGTGTAGGGCACATCTTCGCCGGGATTGGCCATAATGATGGTGGGCACGCTGAGAAAGTTGGTCCATTCTTTAACTCGCATGGCCATGGCCGGGTTGGCATCTATCTTGATTTCCCGGCAGGGAATATTGTAGCGCTTCATTACGTCGCGGGCCAAAACCACATGGGGGCAAAATATCTGGCGGGTGTACATCACAATTTCTTTTTTCGTAAGCGTTCAGGGGGGATTCCCTCGCTGAATTCTAGTCAATTTCTAATGTTCTTCTAGCGATATTCCGATACAAGTATGATACG
>JAFGDY010000127.1 GCA_016931895.1 Anaerolineae bacterium | reverse complement strand
TTTTTGCTTTTTTTCGCAACTTTTGCGCTTCCCTTTTGATTTCCTATCTTATGTCATTTAAAACAATCTCTCACATTTACCGGAAATTTTGCAACACAACGCCTTGTTAGTGTTCGATGCCCATTCAGACCTGCTGATCAATCAAGTTTGGATTTCCGTCAGGACCTGTCACAACGAAACTCGCAGGACCTGTCGTATCCTCATCAGCTTCAGTCTCAATATCCAAATCTTGCGCTCTAAACCTTCGCTAAAGGTCACGCACATCTGTGAATGAATCAAGGGTATTAGCTCTGATCCCAACCAGGATTGAAGGTCAAAATATTTTTCTCGAACATCCCCTGAAATAGCCCAATGACGTAATTCCAGTTCTTCATTGTTAGCCAATTCTGTGCCGCGTCTCCATGGAAAACTTGAAAACCCAATTTCTCGTAAAAAGTCTTTGAAGCTTTGAGATAGGGGAGTAATTCGGTACGAACGACCGGTTTAATATACTTTCATTATGACCCAGGCTCAATCTGCTGTTGCCAGGCCCGAAACATGTTATCCAGCCAGCTTCACCGGCGTTATAAATCCAGGAGGCTTGATAGCAAGGACCGAGCATGTGAGTTGGTCGAGAATAGCCTCGGCGGTATTGCCAATGATGAGTCCCGAAATACCCGTGCGCGCCACCGTCCCCATAATCACAAGATCCGCCTGCAACGCTACCGCCAATTCTGGTATTGTTTTTCTGGCCGATCCCCTGAGCAGATGGAAGTGAGGGAAAAGGTTTTTGTAGGCATCCGCGCCGACCCGGTCACGCAACGTCTCGCCCAACTTGTATAACCCTTTTTGATGGAGCATTGCGTTCTTTTTCGACGTAGGCGGTGATGACTTCATCTGAGGTGCCGCTTCTGGCCAACATAACTCTTTCGGCAAATACTTCCCAAGTATGGACCAGATGCAGGGAGGCAAGGTCAGATAGCGCCAGCACGCCGGCCAGTTCAAGGATGTTCTGGTTGAGGGCTTGCTCTACCACCGTTGGTTTCAGTGGATCGAAATCGACAGCGGCCAAAATGCAGTCATAGTTGGGTTTTTCCGCCGGTCTCATCAGCCATATCGGACACGGACATTTGCGCAGCAAGTGCATATCGTCGCTGCCGAACAGTCTTTTCAAAAAATCGGGGTTTTCTACAACCTTAATCACAAGATCATAGGCGTTGCGCAGCACGGCGCGAATTACCTCGAGGAAAGTTGTGCCTACCTGTACATCGAGTTGGATTTTTAGGCGATTCTGGTAAGGCTCGATCAAGGACTCCAGGGCTTGCCTGTGATAGGTTATTGTATCTGCCCGGAAGTCATCCGCAATGGGAGGAATCACGTCAATGATTGTCAGATTTGCCTGGTTGTTCTTAGCCAGAGAGACTGCGCGCGCCACAGCCGAAGCCTGGTCTACTGTATTTTCGGTCACATAAAGAATGTTTTTGAAGGGATTCATGTCATCACTCCGTTATAATGGTTCCCGATTCTTTAATGCTTCTACGGCTTCCGCCTTCCCGATGACAATCAGGCAATCCCCGACCAATAACTGCTGTGCCGGATTGATTGAAGTAATCTGCTTCTGATCGCGCTGGATGCCAATCAGCGTAACGCCATATTTTTGGCGAAAACTAATATCTGCCAGGGTTTTGCCTGCAAGTTCCGAACCATTGACAACTTTGACTTTTGCAATTTCAAAACGATCTCCATCATCTATAGCTTTTCTCGAATCAAGTTGATTGAGTATCCTTTCGGTATTCTTTAATCCGCCCGGAGAGCCTATGATGAGCAGGCGGTCCCCTGGAAATATCTTGAAATCCGGTTCCGGGTCATAATAAGTCTGACCGCCCCGGCTGACCGCCAGAATCGATACTCCGGCTGTGGACCTTAACGGAATATCTCTAATGGACTGCCCGGCCACCGCAGCATCCGATTTGACCCTCATTTCCATAAATGAAATAGGCCAATCGATGGTTTCCGGCAAAAAATCCATAGCATAGGTCAGCGCATCGGCCGCCTGTTCTGCTGCGTCGGCAAATGGCCGAACAACCAGGTGGGCGCCTGCGCTTTTAAACTCAGCGGTTTCTGCCTCGTTTGTGGCGGCCAAAGCCACCTTGCAATGATACCCCTCTTTTTTAACATTGCTGATAAGGGCCAGATTCAGCTCTTTTGAGCGGACGGCGCTGACCACCCAACGAGCCTTATTTAGCGGCAAGTGTTCAAAAATCTCCGGGTCGGCCATGTCCCCATACAAAACGGATAAGCCCTGTTCGCGCCATCTTTCAACAACGTTGGGATCGAAATCAACGCCCAATATGGTTTTATTGCGCCGTAAGAGGTATTCTACCAGCCCGCTGCCATAGTTGCCCAAACCTACCAAAATGACATCTATTGGCGTTGGTTCCGCTAGGGTATCTATGGCCGCTTCCCGATAGGGGTTACGCCTTTCAAATACCTTCAAAGGGTGGGATAGAAAATTGTAAAGCGAGTCGCTATATAGAATCATGTAAGTGGAGATAAAAATAGTGACAACCCCCACCAGGGTAACCAGACCCACGGTTTCATTAGAGATATGGCCCAGACTCAAGCCCAAAGCCACCACAATGAGGGAAAACTCACTGATTTGGGCCACCGTAAGCCCGGCTAGAAACGCCGTCCGGCGTCGATACCCCATATAGCCCATAATGGCTAAAACAATCAGCGGATTGCCAATGAGTACGAATAGGGAAAAAATAAACGATGCACCCACTTGCGACCCCACGGTGGACCAATCCAAACGCGCCCCCAGGTCAATAAAGAAAAACAGGAGTAGGAAGTCCCTGAGACTTGTCAGACGCGCCCCAATAGAATCGCGGTATTCGGTGGATGCCAGCGATATTCCGGCCAGAAACGCGCCCACCTCTTTGCTGAACCCGAGCAATTCGCTGCCCGCGCCCAGGAAAACCGCCCAGGCAACGGCAAAAAGAGTCAACAATTCCAAAGAGTGGGCCAGGCGTCTGGTTAGATAGGGGATAACGTATTTCATCAACAGGGCCACAACCGCCAGCAGCCCCAACCCTTTAGCGCCAATAACCAGGGCCGAGACAAATGCCGACTCGCCTTCAGCAACTGATGAGCCGAACGTGGTCAAGCCGACTAAAGCCAGAATTGCAGCAATATCCTGCACAATCAGAAAGCCAATGGTTATTTGGCCATGGAGAGAGTCGATCTCTTTTTTATCTGACAAAAGCTTTACAATGATAATTGTGCTTGAAAACGTAAGCGCAACCGATACGTAGGCAGCGGTAAGAAGCGACATTCCCAGGGCTATGGCAATTGCGAAGCCAATGATCGACGTAAAAATGATCTGCCCCAGACCGGTAGCCAGAGCGACCGGGCCGGTCGTGCGGATCAGATGCAAATCGAGTTTGAGGCCGACAATAAACAACAAAAGCGCAATGCCAATCTCTGCCAGTAATTCGATCTGTTCATGGCTCTGGATAATTCCCAAAACTGAAGGGCCGGCCACAATGCCGGCAGCCAAAAACATGATGATCAAAGGTTGGCGCAATTTTTGCCCAACGATTCCAAGTAGAATTGCCAGGCCTAAAATAGCGGCAATTTCCACAAATGTGTTTCCAGGCGTCATTCGATAACAGTCTCCGTTATTTGGTGTGGGACGGCGTCATACTACCCTAACTCCAAAGGACCTCCCGGCTCATTATCAAACCACTTGATTTCCACTTCCAGACTATGCTGGACACCTTTGGCCCCTTTATCTTCATCTTCTACCTGCACTTCAAGAATCAGACTGTGAGGAAGATGCAGGGTAATCTCCTCTTGGCCCTGACGTAACACAACTTGCTCTTTCGCAATCTTATCGGCCAATTGGTGTAAAAATGCGCTTACATCTGAGCGGCTTTTCCGTTCCTCACTTTTGAATAATCTTGTTTCTTTGCCCATCATTGACCCCCTTTCATCATATTTGTTCTCTGTACATACACGGACTTAAGGCAACCCAACGTTTAAGAGATTGTTTTAAATGACATAAGATAGGAAATCAAAAGGGAAGCGCAAAAGTTGCGAAAAAAAGCAAAAAATGGTTTCCTGCCTCAATAAACCCCAAATTGAGGAGGAAAAGCGATGATACGTCGTCCCAGGCGGTATCCGAGCGATATGAGTAACAAGGAATGGAAGATAATCAAAACTGTGTTGCCCCCGCCAGCAGAGAACCAACAAAACAGTCTACGGCAAATCGTAGATGCTATTTTTTATGTAAACAAAACAGGCGGTCAATGGCGTGCTTTGCCCCACGAGTATCCCCCCTGGCCGAGTGTCTACTATCACTTTGCCAAGTGGTCTAAAGATGGCCTGCTGGAAGCTCTCAATACCACCTTGTGCAAAGCAGACCGCACCAAACGGGGGCGTCAAGAGACCCCCACCGGAGCCTTGATTGATAGTCAAAGCGTAAAAACAGCGAAAGAAGCGCAAGATGTGGGCATAGATGGGGGTAAAAAGGTCAAAGGACACAAGCGACATAGTTTGACCGATACGGTGGGCAATATGCTCAATGTAGTGGTCACTGCTGCCAATGTGTCGGACATTGCCGGTGGGCAATTGCTTATTGAGAAGATAATGGAAGATTTTCCCACGATTGAGAAGATTTGGGCGGATGGC
>JAFGDY010000126.1 GCA_016931895.1 Anaerolineae bacterium | reverse complement strand
TTTACTCCACCTGCGGCTAGCCTGGGTCAATGGACGATTTGATGATTTGTTTGCTTTCGCTGTCCCCCCCAACTGATACATGCGCCCTATTTTTGAGAAATGGACAAGGCCAGTTCAACGGCCAATTCCGGTTTAATTTCCCATTCCGTTAGCAGCCATTCTGCCGCTTGTTCAATTTCCGGGCGATGCGCTTCTAAACTTCGCCAATCTGCTACACTACGCAGTTCAGTATTATCCAGATATACTTGCCAATAGGCCGTGTATGCCAGGTGCACGGCAACAAATTCAGATTGCTCTTGCCGCCCTAGATATTCGGCGGCGTATTCGCGCAGCAAGTCGTGCATCCACCATATATCCTCATCAACTTCTTCCAATAGGCCGGCGTTGGTCAAATTCAATAAAGTGCGCCGGGCGGCTTCTTCATCGGTTTCCCATACGGCTTGCAGGGCGGGCAGTTCAAACTCGTTGCGGGCAAAGACGCCCAGCCGTTGCAGGCGGGCCTGGTCATCGTTATTCAATTCCTCGTAGCTGGCCTCAAAGGTCAGCATAATGCTCAGGTCGGGCCGGTCGCCTTGCTCCAGCACCAGCACCCGCCGCCGCTCTTGCAAGTCAGCCAGCAGAGCAGCCAGGGTGGTGGCCGGATCGGCATCGCGGCGCCGGGCTAACCGTCCGGCCCGGCGGGCGGCCAGCGTTAAAGCTAATGGTATTTTTTCCAGCAATTCACAGATAGCGGTGACGGTGGCCGGTTCGGTTGGCACATCCTCGGGGTCAAGTAGGTTACCCAAAAGCGTTTCAGCCTGGACGGGGGTCAGGACATCTATTTTTTTGATGCTTGCGGCCGGATCGGGCAGGGGCAGGTCATCCCGGCGGCTGGTAACTAATAGCGCGCAGGGTGGGCTGGGCGGCAGCAAACAAGCAAATTCATCCAGGTGGCGGCGGCGAATGTCGTCCAGCACCACCAGGGTGGCAGGCCGTTGGCGTAAAGCCAGAGTCAGGCTATCGGCGCGCAGGCGTAATTCTTCGCCGGGCAAGGTGATGCCCAGGGCGGCGGCAATGCGTTCCTGGATGGCGTATACATCGTTGGGGCCGCACTCCAGCCAGATGATATGCTCGCCAAAGTGATCTTTTAATTGATTGGCCGCATTAATGGCCAGCTCGGTTTTGCCAATGCCGCCAATGCCGCGCACCCCGGCCACGGCGGCCACATCGCCGGCCTTTAATCGAGCACACAGCCAATCCAGTTCATCGCTGCGGCCAACAAAAGTGCTGGCGCGCGGCCGGGGGATTTCGGTGGGGATGGGCTGGGGCGGACGGGCCGGTGCCTCCTGGCGAATGTGGGTGACATTGACCGTGGCTTGCGCGCCCGGCCCGCTGGCCTGGGCGTTATAATCACCTTCAATATGCTGCGATGCGGTAAAGTTGTTGTTGGGTGTCATTGCGCATCCTGATGGGTTAAGACTCTGTTTGTGATGAAAGCTGCGCCAGGGCTTGCTGCACCATGTCCACCTGCGGCTGCAACTTGATGGCCTCAAACAACTTTGCGGCGGTTTGGTAATAGTGCCTGGCCTTGGCCGGGTCATTTTGGGCCGCACTCACCTGCCCCAAAAAATAGTGTGACCAGGCAACATCATAGGCCGAATTTATGGCCTGATATATCTGTAACCCAGCCTGCAAAAATTGTACGGCTGCCAACCAATCTTGCTGACGCATTGCCAATTGTCCCAAGCTATCAATGCAGTTGGCCTCGCCCAGCCGGTCGCCAATCTGGGCATAGATGGGGCGGGCTTCCTCATACCGGTCGCGGGCGGCCTCGTATTCGGCCAGCCTGAGATGCACCTCGCCCAGGGCCTGGATGCAGTTGGCCTGTTGGCGGCTATCTTTAAGGGCCTGGGCCAGACGCAAGCCGGTTTGCCACACCAGTTGCCGTTCTAAGTTGAAACCCTGTAGCCTTAAGTAGTCATCTGCTGCATTCAATAATGTAAAGGCCTGTGCTTTTTGCTGTTGGGCCAGCCGGTTGAGCAGGGTTAACAGATGCGGCCTGGCCGGGTGTAGCCGCGCAAAACCAACACTGCCCTGAGTGCTCTGCTCTTTGAATAAGGTGCTGTAATAGTCGGCCAGCCGCTCTGGAATATCAGCCGGATGGTCCAACTTGCGGGCATAGGTTAAAATCAAAACGTGGCTCACGTTGTAACCGGGGCCGCTGCGTTGTAATAGCCCAAAATCTAACAACTCTCGCAGCGGCTGGCGTAGCGTATCCGGGGCTACCGCTAACGCCGCAGCCAGAGCTTCTCGCTCTATTGGGGCCAGGGCCAGCAGTCCAGCTACGGCCAACACCGCACACGCTGCCTCGCTCACTTGCCGCAAGCTTTTCTCTAGTAGCACGGGCACGCTGTCTCGCCGCCGGTTGCCCTGATCCAGCGCCTCCAGGGGCGAGCTTTTCAACCAGGCTAAATATTCGGCGGTGGTATCGCCGGTTTGGGCCAGGTAACGCCCGGCTAGCCGGACCGCCAGGGGCAGCCCCCCCATCAGGTGACACAGCGCCTCACAAACCGTGTAGTCGTCGGATTGGTTCCCGCCCCACTTGTGCAATAGCGAAACCGCCTCTGCCGGTGGTAATGGCCTGACGTCTTGCCACGCGGCCGGGGCATCGCCGTGTTTGCGGCTGGTAATCAACACGCCACACTGGCCTTTTACGTCCAGCACGGCCGGCAGGTTGTCGGCGTCTTCGGCACCGTCCAGCAGCAGCAGGGCGGCTCGTCCGGCCAGGGCGCGCCGGGCTGCCGCCTGGGGGTTGGGTTTAACTTCTTCGCCAAAGGCCAGGGCCAGGCTTTCCAGGGCTAGATCAGCCTGGGGCTGGTTGTAAAAGGTGTGATAAAAGACTCCATCGGGAAAATGGGCGGGCAATTCCTCACCGGGGGCCAGCGTCCATAACACCTCGGCGGCCAGGGCGGTTTTGCCGATACCGCCCGGCCCGCACAGCGTGCAAACGTGGCCCGGCCGTAACTGTTCCAGCAGCGTAGCCAGTTCCGTTTCGCGGTCGGTGAAATGCTCGGCCCGCGGCGGCCGTTGCAAGGGTGGCCGGTAGGGTTGGCCGGTGTGGATCACGTTGCCATCGCCCACCACCGCAATACCGCCGTGATCGGCCTGGGCAATGTTGCTTCCCTGGGCAGATTGTTGGCCGGGCAGTGACGGATCGCTCATTTTTCATCCTGTGGCGGCTGGTTGACATTAACGCTGGCCGTGCCGCCGTGGGTAGCCTGGGCAATGTTACTGCCAATAGCCACCTGGCTCACGCTGCCGCCGGTGTCGGCATCGGCCTGGGCCACCATCTCGCGGAGTTGGGCTTCAAAATCGGGGTCTTCCTTGAGCTTGGCCTCAATGAGTTGGGTGAGCGCGCCCTCAAATACCGCCGGATTTTTCTGATACAGGCGCAGCGCATCCTCAGCGTCTTTGTCACCGCTGAATTTGGACTTGACCAGATTGAATACACTCTCGCCGATTTTCTCGGCTACTTTTTCGCCAGCCTTGGTGAGGTAGGGGGTTAAAATAACCAGGGCCGCCGAGGCTAATGCAGTAATGGTAAGTGACATTTTTTGCTCCTTTTGTTGTTGAATTTTTTATAAAGTTACTCTTTTTGGACCACCTCAAACTCAGCCAGCAGCTCCGCCTGCTGGAGCACGGTTTCGGTGGCCAAGGCTTGCATATCGGGGGGGTAGCCGTATTGACGCAGAAGTCGCTTGACCGTTACTTTCATTTTGGCACGAACGCTCTCTTTTATGTTCCAATCAATGGTGGCATTTTTGCGCACCCGCTCCACCAGCACAATGGCTAACTCGCACAGCTTGGCGGTGCCCATCACCTCCCGGGCACTTTGGTTGTCGGCCAGGGCGTGGTAAAAGGCCAGTTCGTAGGTGGATAGCCCCAATTCTTCTCCCTCGGCGTCGGCTTGTTTGATGTCGCGGGCCAGGCCGATGAGTTCTTCGATCACTTCGGTGGTGCTGAGCAGTTTGTTTTGGTAACGACGGATGGCGTCGTCGAGCATATCGGCCAGCTTGCGACTTTGCACCAAGTTAGTTTTGCGCCGGGTGCGCAGTTCGTCGTTGAGCAATTTGCGGAGCAGTTCCAGGGCCAGATTCTCGTGCTCCATCCCTCTCACTTCGGCCAAGAATTCATCATCCAAAATCGAGATGTCAGGTTTTTTGATACCAGCGGCGTCAAACACATCAATCACCTGATCCGAGACAATGGCCTGGTCGATCACCTGGCGCACGGCGGTTTCTATTTCGGCGCTGGATTTGCCGTTGCCGGTGTATTCAAATTTTTGCAGGCGGGCGTTGACGGCCTGGAAAAACGCCACCTTTTCCTTATTGGCCATTGCCGTTTCGTGCGGTATCGATAAGGCCAATGCTTTGGAAAGGGCCAGCACTTCTTTGTTGAAACGGTCTTTGCCGTTTTCCAGGCGTAAAATGTGTTCTTCGGCTTGCAGAATGAGTGAGAGCTTTTGTGAGGTATCGGCAGTGAAGTAGGCGTGATAATTAAAACCGGCCATTAACTGGTCAACCACCTCCAGCCGGGCCAACAGGATATTGACAGCATCTTCCTGGGTTTCGGTGGGGCTGCCTTTGCCACCGCTTTCGGCGTAAAAGCTGAGGGCTTGTTTGAGATCGGCGGCGATGCCCAGGTAGTCCACGACGTGCCCGCCTGGTTTGTTGCCATACACCCGGTTGACCCTGGCGATGGCTTGCATCAGGCCGTGGCCTTGCATGGGTTTATCAACGTAAAGGGTGTGCAGGCAGGGCGCATCAAAGCCGGTGAGCCACATATCAATGACAATGACCATTTGTAGGGGGTCGTCGGGATCTTTGAAGCGGGCGGCCAGTTGGCGGCGCTGGCTTTTGGTGGTATGGTGGGCTTGCATTTTTGGCCCATCGGCGGCGCTGGCGGTCATCACCACTTTGAGGCCGCCCTGGTCCAGCTCGTCGCTGTGCCACTGGGGACGGAGGGCGATAATCTCGTGGTACAACTCTACGGCAATGCGGCGGCTCATCGCCACCACCATTGCTTTTCCGGCAAATACCTCTTGTCGCTGATCAAAGTGGGTCAAAATATCCTGGGCCACGTTCTTGAGCCGGGCCGGGTGTCCGACAATGGCTTCCAGTTGCGTCCATTTGGCTTTGGCTTTTTGCGAGGCTTCCAGGTCTTCACTTTGCAGTTCCTCGTCCAGTTCTTCGATCAGTTGGCGACCTTCCTGGGTCATCGTGACCTTGGCCAGCCGGCTTTCGTAATAGATGGGTACGGTAGCGCCATCGGCCACGGCCTGGGCGATGTCGTAAATGTCCACGTAAGCGCCAAAGAGGGCGGGAGTATTGATGTCGGTGCTTTCAATGGGCGTGCCGGTGAAGCCAATAAAGGTGGCGTGGGGTAGGGCGTCACGCATATATTTGGCAAACCCGTACATCGTGCGCTTGCCGACCACCTGCCCGGTTTCTTTGTCTTTGACATCAACCTCTTTGGCGCGGAGGCCGTACTGGCTGCGGTGGGCTTCGTCGGCGATGACCACAATGTTGCGCCGGTTAGAGAGTTGGGGGTAGGTAGTGCTGTCGCCTTCGGGGAAGAACTTTTGCACGGTGGTAAACACAATGCCCCCGGAGGCCACCTGGAGCAGCTCCATCAGGTGCTCGCGGCTGGCGGCCTGCACCGGCGGCTGGCGCAAGAGCTGGCTGCACCCGGCAAAGGTGTCAAACAACTGGTCGTCTAAATCGTTGCGGTCGGTGATGACTACCACGGTGGGGTTGTTGAGGCTGAGCACCAGCTTGCCGGTGTAAAAGACCATCGAGAGCGATTTGCCGCTGCCCTGAGTGTGCCAAAATACCCCGCCTTTGCGGTTGCCGTCGGTCGTGGCGGCCTGGAGGGTGGACTCAACCGCTTTGTTGACGGCATAATATTGGTGGTAGTAGGCGATCTTTTTGGCGGTTTGCACGGTGACCACGCCGGTGTGGGGGTCTTCAAATTTGGATTTTTCAAACACGGTAAAGTGGCGGACCAGGTCGAGCAGGGTGGCCGGGTTGAGCTGGCCGTTGATGAGAACTTCCAATTGGGGGATGTGCGATGCGGCCTCGGTTTGGCCGTCCTCGGTTTTCCAGGCCGAAAAGCGGGTGTAGCCCGCCGAGAGCGAGCCGGCGCGGGCGGTGAGGCCATCGGAAATGACCAGCAGGGCGTTGTAGGTGAAGAGGGTGGGGATTTCTTGTTTGTAGGTTTCCAGTTGGTCAAAGGCCCGGCGCACGTTGGTTTCTTCTTTGACCGGGTTTTTCAGTTCGACCACCACCAGCGGTAGGCCGTTAATAAAGAGCACCACGTCGGGGCGGCGGTTACTGTTTTCAATAATGGTAAATTGGTTGACGGCCAAATAGTGGTTGTTGGCGGGGGTGTCAAAATCAACCAGCCACACTTTATCGCCGCGGGTTTGGCCCTGGTGTTGATATTCAACCTCGACGCCGTTGGTGAGCAGGGTGTGAAAGGTTTGGTTGTTGGTAATGAGATCGGGCGAGGCAATGTTGAGCACCTCGCGCAGGGCTTGCTCCCGGGCCGGGGCGGGGATGTGGGGGTTAAGGCGCTGCACGGCCTGCCGCAAGTGGGGCAGCAGCACTACCTCGCTGTATGATTGGCGGGCGGGCGATTCGCCGTCCGGGGCAATGGTGGGGCCGTGGACGTACTCGTAGCCTAATTCTTGCAGGCGTTCCAGAGCCAGTTGTTCAACATCGTTTTCGTTCATAGCACGTTTCCGATTTAGGCTTGAACCCGAAGTTGCCCGCTCATCAGTTTGGGGAGCAAGGTATCGCGGAGGCGGGTGAGGGTTTGGATTTGATTGAGATTAACCATTGTTTTGTCGAAGATTGGAGATATTACTTTATCAAATACTTCTAGGGCATCATCGTCAGGTATTGCCAATTTCAGACTATTCATATTGCCTTGGTTGATTTTTAATTGAACGGCCCCTGTTACAATATGATTGACCTTTGCCCTCTTTAAGAACAGGTAAATGAAATTGGTTGAAATCTTGCCTTTACCCTGCAAAACATGGGCGTGATTGTTTGCCCAAAATTTACCAAATACATATTGCAACACTGGATGTCCATCATTATCTATGACAGTTCCATCTTCCCCCATCAGAACATAAACTCCATCAAAGAGGTAATTATCCACGTAATCCATTATTGACGTTGCGCCATAGTAAGGGTATGGTCCTTTCCTTTGCTCTCGTTCTCTACTCGATAGTGGTATTCTTTTACTATCATAATTGATTGAAATATCTCCAAATGTACCAACCCGCCAACCCTCTGGAATCTCCCCCAACTCTGAGACGACCATTGACCCGCCGGATGATTTGTAGGGTTGGCCGTGGTCGTTGGGAAACTCGAAATCAACAAACCAGCGTTTAAACACCGTTTGGGCGATTTGTTCCAGGGTGTGGTTTTGTCGCCGGAGGAGGTCTAATTTTGCGTCGAGGGTGGAGAGAAAGGCTGCAATGCGGCGCTGTTCTGACAAGTCCGGTACTTTAACTGGATATGGGTGTATATAGTTTCTGTTTAGGGATGGAACCGCACTACCTGAGTCAAAAAGTCGAAAATTTAAGGTCTTTAGAAGATAATATATAAACTTAGGATAGCTATTGTGAAATTCCTTCACATAGAGGGTAGTGTTGTGCGCCCAAAATTTAGATTCGACGAAAATCGGATTCCCTATACTATTTCCGCTTCTTCCAATAGTTATTCCATTCGATTCAGTTGTAAATTCGTTGTGATAACCGATAATTCCAACTGAACTAACGATGGGATAAGGACCATCCTTAAACTGCGAGGTTGTTAAATCGTGTCCTCGCTGAAAAGTTACAATCTCGCCTAAAGTTGTCTCCCGCCACTCGCTCATAATTCAAAACCAACCTTTGCCAACTGCGCCTTAATTTCGGCGTCCAGTTGCTCGGCCTCCTGCATCTGGTCGCGCAATTCGGTGGTCAGGGCGGCCATTTTTTCCTCAAAGGGGATGCCATCGTCATCCTCATCAGGGATGCCCACATAGCGGCCCGGCGTGAGCACGGTGTTGTGCTTTTTTACCTCGTCCAGGGTGGCGGATTTGCAAAAACCTTTCACGTCGGCATAGTTGCCGTCTTTTTTCAGCCATTCGTGGTAGGTGCCGGCCACGGTCTGGATGTCGTCATCGGCCAGGTCGCGGTTGCGGCGGTTGAGCATATAGCCCAGGTCGGAGGCGTCGATAAACAAAATCTCGCCGCGCCGGTCGCGGGCCTTGTTGCCGTTGCGGTAGCGGCTGAGAAACCACAAACAGGCGGGGATGCCGGTGTTGTAAAAAAGCTGGGTGGGCAGCATCACAATGCAATCCACCAGATCGGCCTCCACCAACTTTTGGCGGATGTCGCCCTCGCCGCCGGTGTTGGAAGAGAGGGAGCCGTTGGAAAGCACAAAACCGGCCCGGCCACTGGGGGCCAGGTGGTAAATAAAGTGCTGCACCCAGGCAAAGTTGGCGTTGCCGGTGGGCGGCGGGCCGTACTGCCAGCGGCCATCTTTGCGGAGCTGGTCGCCGCTCCAGTCGCTATCGTTAAAGGGGGGATTGGCCAGGATAAAATCGGCCTTCAGGTCGGGGTGGGCGTCGTTCAAAAAAGAGCCTTCGTTGTTCCACTTCACGTTAGAGCTGTCGATGCCGCGGATGGCCAGGTTCATTTTGCACAAGCGCCAGGTGGTCTGGTTGCTCTCCTGGCCGTAAATAGAGATGTCGTCCAGGCGGCCCTGGTGGTTTTGCACAAACTTTTCGCTCTGCACAAACATGCCGCCGGAGCCGCAGCAGGGGTCAAAAACGCGGCCCTGGTAGGGTTCCAGCATTTCCACCAGCAGTTTCACAATGCTTTCGGGGGTGTAGAACTGGCCGCCCTTGCGCCCTTCGGCCAGGGCAAACTCGCCCAGAAAATATTCGTACACCCGGCCCAGCACATCCTTGCTTTTGGCCTCGGCATCGCCCAGGGCAATGGTGCCAATCAGGTCGATGAGGCCGCCCAGCCCTTGCTTGTCGAGGTTGGGGCGGGCGTACACTTTGGGCAATACGCCTTTGAGGGTGGGGTTTTGCTTCTCGATGGCGTCCATCGCGTCGTCGATGTCGGTGCCGATTTCGGGGTCTTTGGCGCGGTCCTGCAAATAGGCCCAGCGGGCGGTTTCGGGCACAAAAAAGACATTCTCGGCGCGGTACTCGTCGGGGTCTTCGGGATCGGCCCCAGCGTACTCGCCCTCGCCGGTTTGCAGTTTGTCGTACAACTCCACAAAGGCATCGGAGATGTATTTGAGAAAGATCAGGCCGAGGGCAATGTGTTTGTACTCGGCGGCGTCCATATTTTTGCGCAGTTTATCGGCGGCTTTCCAGAGGGTTTGTTCGAGGGTTTGGTTGTTTTCTTTGGGCATTGATGAATCCTTTGGGGTCAAGATGTTTGTTGCTGAGATGAAAATTCATCCAGTAGCGCGATAAAGTCCGGGTGGTTGCGGATCAGGTCAAAGTCGGAGTCGGTGGGGATGGAGGCAAGGATTTTCTCCGGGTCAAGTTCTAGCGCGCGGCGGAGGGGCGACAAAGCGGCTTCAACATTATTTTGGAAGGCATAAGCGCAGGCAGTGTTGTAAAAGGCGTCGGCGTATTCCGGGTTCAACTCGATCGCCCGGGTGTAATCGGCCAGGGCCTTATCGTACTGTTTGAGGTT
>JAFGDY010000125.1 GCA_016931895.1 Anaerolineae bacterium | reverse complement strand
CTCCTGCTTTGAATTTATTTCACGAAATTATGACCTCTGATACCCTATTTACCAAATTATTTTACATAATACACGCGATTGCCCTGCTATCTTGCCCATCTGGATTCGGGTTTTTTGTCATCATTTGCTATAATTATAAGCTTGGCTCTACCAAAAAATTCACAATCAGCCATTCACAATTGACCGTTGATCAATCTATCGCCTTTGCTCAAACTCTTTAACCAAATACCGGCTTACAATAGCCTGGCCGACGCCCTGCACAACGGCGAAGGGAATGATGACCTTCGCCACCCTCTGGGTGTGTTCACCGCGGCCCGCCCGGCGCTGCTGGCCGCGCTGCTGGCCGATTTACAGCGCCCCATTTTCTTTATCACCGCCCGCGCCGACCGGGCCAGAATTTTGACCGAACAAATCCAATTCTGGGCCGAAAACCCGGACGCCGTTCACCGTCTGCCCGACCCCGACGCCCTGCCCCATGAAAAAGTGGCCTGGGGCTACGAGACCATTCAGGGTCGTCTGGCCGCCCTGGCCGCCCTGGTGGCCCATGGCCAGGCCGGCCCGCCGCCGCTGGTGGTCACCTCGGCCAGGGCCTTGATGCACAAAACCCTGCCGCCCGCCGAGTTTACCACCATGCCCTTCAAAGTAGGCCAGCGCATCAGCCTTAACGAGGTAGTGGGCCGGTGGGTGGAACTGGGCTACCAGCCGGAAGAAGTGGTGGAAGTGCCCGGCAGTTTCAGCCGGCGGGGAGGAATTCTTGATATTTTCCCACCCAACCTGGCCATGCCGGTGCGCATTGAGCTTTTTGGCGACGAGATTGACTCCCTGCGCAGTTTTGATCCGGTAACGCAACGCTCCGATGCCCGCCTAAAAAGCTTCACCGTGACCCCGGCCAGTGAGGCCCTGCCTCGCTGCGCTGAACGAGCGGTGCAACAATTGCGGCAGTGGGACCTGGCCAATTTGCAGCCCAGCGCCAAAATTGCCTTTGAAGAAGACGTGGCTCGCCTGGACAGCGGCACCACGTTCCGGGGCATCGAGTATTACCTGCCTTTCTTTTATAATGGGGTAATCACCCAGTCGGATGACGAGGAGGGCGTATCGGTGCTGGATTATTTGCCGGACAACGCCCTGGTATTTATTGAGGACCCGGAAGAATTGGCCCTGGTGGTGGACGAATTGGAAACCCAGGCCCGCACCCTTAAGCAAGACTTAACCGACGTTGGCGATTTGCCCGGCCAATGGCCCGACCCCTACTTTGGCTGGAAAACCCTCCCCGCTGCGCTGGCGGCCCGCCAGCCCCTGGTTCTGGGTTTCTCCTCACTCACTGAGCCAAGGCCCAATGAACAAGCGCCCTTTGACCCCTCAACCGAGCCAGACGGACGCGAAAAATTCACAATTCACGCCCAACCTGTTGGGACTTCACAATTGGTAATTGACAATTCACAATTCACGCCCAACTTGTTGGGACTTCACAATTCATCCTTCCCCCTTCAATCCATCTTTGTCCCGGCGCCGGCCTTTGGCGGCCAGGTCAAAAATGTGCTGCAAGAGATCATCGAGCGCAAAAAACAGGGCGAGCGAGTAGTGTTGGTCAGCCGCCAGGCGGCCCGCTTGAGCAGCCTGCTTGATGAACTGGCCGGTCTCACTGTTACCCCGTTAGAGAGCCTGGCTCCTGGTAATCCACCACCGCCGTCGGGCAGCATCACCCTGGTGCAGGGCATGTTGATGGAAGGCTGGAGCGTGGCCGGCGAGCAGGACGAACCGCTCATCACCGTGATGTCCGATTCGGAGTTGTTTGGTTGGAAAAAACCAACCACCATCCACCGCCCCAAACCGCGCCGGGGCGTCACCCCTGAAACTTTTTTTGCCGATGTTGACCCCGGCAATCTGGTGGTGCACATTGAGCACGGCATTGGCCGCTATATGGGCCTGGTCAAGCTGGACTTTGAAGGCGTTGAGCGCGAATACCTGGCCGTGGAATATGCCAACAACGATAAATTGTACGTGCCCATCCACCAGGCCGACCGGCTGGCCCGCTACGTGGGTTTGGATGAACATGCCCCCATCCTCAACCGGTTGGGCGGCGCAGATTGGAATACGGTCAAACGCCGGGCCAGGCGAGCGGTGGAAGACATTGCCAAAGAGTTGTTGGAACTGTACGCCAAACGAGAGGTAGCGCCGGGCCACGCCTTTAGCCCAGATACCGAATGGCAATCTGAAATTGAAGACGCTTTTCCTTTTGTGGAAACCGACGACCAACTGCGGGCCATTGAAGAAGTTAAGGCGGATATGGAAAAGCCCCGGCCCATGGGTCGCCTGGTTTGCGGCGACGTGGGCTACGGCAAAACCGAGGTCGCGCTGCGGGCGGCCTTCAAGGCCGTGATGGACGGCATGCAGGTATCCATCCTGGCCCCCACCACCGTGCTGGTGCAGCAGCATTATCAAACCTTCCGCCAGCGCCTGGAAAATTACCCGGTCAAAATCGAAATCCTATCGCGCTTCCGCACCAAAAGCCAGCAGCAGGAAACGCTGCAAAACTTGGTCGAAGGCGCCACCGATATTGTGATTGGCACGCATCGCCTGCTGCAAAAAGATGTTAAATTCAAAAACCTGGGGCTGCTGGTCATTGACGAAGAGCAGCGCTTTGGCGTTAAACAAAAAGAAAAATTAAAGGCCCTGCGCACCCAGGTTGACGTGCTCACCCTCACCGCCACGCCCATCCCGCGCACCTTGCACATGTCGTTGAGCGGCGTGAGCGACCTGAGCACCATTGACACGCCCCCGGAAGAACGGCTACCCATTCAAACCACCGTCACCGAATACAACGAGCCGCTGATCCGTAAATCCATTTTACGGGAACTGGACCGGGGCGGGCAGGTGTTTTACGTTTTCAACCGGGTGATGGGTATTGAGCAAAAAGCCAACCGGATTCGCAATATTGTGCCGGAGGCCAGGGTTGGCGTGGCCCACGGCCAAATGAGTCCGCGCCAACTGGAGCGGGTAATGGTGAGTTTTGTGGCCGGGGAGTTTGACGTGCTGGTCAGCACCTCCATTATTGAAAACGGCCTGGACATGCCCAACGTCAATACCATCATCATTGACCGGGCCGACCGTCTGGGGCTGGCCCAACTGTACCAGTTGCGCGGCCGGGTGGGGCGCGGGGCCGTGCAAGCATCCGCCTACCTGTTGACGCCCAAATATTATGAACTCAGCCCGGACGCCCGCAAGCGGCTGGAGGCCATCGCCGAGGCCAGCGAGTTGGGGGCCGGTTTCCGCATTGCCATGCGCGACCTGGAAATCCGCGGCGCGGGCGAATTGTTGGGCACCAAACAACACGGCCACATTGCCGCCGTGGGTTTTGACCTGTACACCCGACTGTTGGCCCAGGCCATCCGCGAGTTAAAGGGCGAGGCCCCGCATCTGGTTACCGACGACGAGGCTGAAGCTTACCTGTCCCCCCTCTCCGAAGGCATTCAATTGAACCTGCCCATTCCGGCCTACGTGCCGGAGGATTATTTGCCGGAGGAAAAACTGCGCCTGCGGCTTTATCGCCGTCTGGCCGGAATTAACACCCTCAAGGGCATTGGCGAAATGGCCCAGGAATTGAAAGACCGTTTTGGCGAAATGCCCGAGCCGGTGGCTAATTTGCTCTACCAACTCAAACTCAAATTGCTGGCCATGGAAGCGGGGGTCAAAGCTATTATCACTGAGGCGGGGCAGGTCATCATCCGGGCCGACACTCTGGAAGGCGTTGACCGCGCCGGTTTGCAGCGCCGACTTGGTCCGGCGACCAAAATAACGCCCCGCCAACTCACCCTGCCGCTGCATCCCAATCAAGAAACCTGGCAAGCCGAATTAGAGAAAACCTTGCGCCTCGTTGGCCGGATGGTCAACGACCCCGCAGGATAAGGACGTCAGACGATGATCATTATTGAATATTCATATCTATCATCCATCCGCAAAACCTTCCGGTCTGAAGCCGACACGATTATCATTGGCCGGCCTTCCGAGGGGCAAGAAGTTACCCTGGACCTGTCGCCGGATATGACCGTGTCTCGCCACCATGCCCGTTTAACGTTTGAAGATCGGGCATATTGGTTAGAAGACCTGAACAGCCGCAGCGGTGTTTTGGTTAATGATAAAAAAATAGCGGCTAAAACCAAACTGGCTCCGGGAGACCGGATCACCATGGGGCAAACCTATCTGGTGGTCCGGCAGATCCAAACGCTTCCGCCGCCGCCCCAGGAGAGTGATGCCCTGGTCACGCAGCCGGTCAATTTTGACGAGGAAGGCGTGCTCACCAGTTCCGTCCGGGCCACCGAACTGCCCTCCACCCTCCTTTTGGCTCAAGAAGCGGACGCTTCGTCGGACATTACGCGCCGGCGGTTGACCGCGTTTTATGAATTGGGAACCGCTTTGAGCACCGTGGAAACGGTTGAGCCGTTGCTCAAAACCGTGGTTGAGCGCCTGTGCAATGCCATTCCCGGGGCGCAGCGAGGCGCGCTCCTGCTCAAACATGGCAATGAGCTTACGCTTCAGGCATGCATCCCGGAAAAAGCCCGACCCTCGGTGAGCCTGCACCTGGCCCAGTTGGCCATAGAAAAGCAAGAAGCTTTCACCTGGCGGCGTGATACCCCCGGCCAGGCCGGAAACCTGACCGACAGCATCATCTGGCATGGCACGCAGTGCGCCATGTACGTGCCGCTGATCTGGCAGGAAGAGGTGCTGGGCATTGTTTATGTTGACAATTTTGTGGCCGAAGATGCCTTTAGTGTGGACGACCTGCGCCTGTTGATGGCCATGGCCAGCCAGGCGGCAATGTTTGTAAAAAATCATGCCTTGCAAGAAGAATTGCGCCACCAGGAAGTTGTGCGCTCTAACCTGCTGCGCCAATTTTCGCCCCGGGTGGCCGGTCACCTGGAAAATCTATTGCAGGAGCACGGCGATTTGGCCCTGGGCGGCGAACGGGTGGAGCCGGTCACTATTCTCAGCGCCGATGTGCGCGGCTTCACCGCCCTCAGCGCGGAGATGGACCCCAAAGACGTGATGGATATGCTTAACCAGTTGTTTGGGGCGTGCATTCCCATTATCTTTAAGTACAACGGCACCGTGGACAAATACATTGGCGACGGCCTGCTGGCCGTGTTCGGCAGCCCCGACCCCGATCCCAAAGGTCGCCAGTGGGAGAGCGCGGTTAAGGCCGCGCTGGATATGCAGCGGGTTATTTACCGGCTGGGCAAAAAGTGGCAGAGTATGGGTTTGCCGGTGTACCAGATTGGCATTGGCATTCACACCGGCGCGGTGCTGCAAGGTTTTATTGGTTCGCGGGAGCAGATGGAATACACCGTTATTGGCGACACCGTCAATCGCGCCTCGCGTTACTGTGACGGCGCGGATAAAGGCGAAGTGGTCATTAGCCAGGCGGTGTACAAACACGTAGCCGGCCTGGTTGACGTAACGCCTAAAACCATCAAGTCTCGCCACCCGGATACTGAAGCCGATTTGGAAGCCTACGTGGTTAAAGGGTTTGGCACGCGAGCCTTGGAGCCGGCTTTGATGTAGCTCCCCTTTTTTTTGTTGGCTCCCCTCAAAGCAGGGGTACAAGGCTTGTTTATGAAAGCAATTGGCGTGGACATTATTGAAACCGAGCGCGTGGCCCAAAGTATGGCCCGCTTTGGCGACCGTTTTTTGAAACGGGTTTACACCGAGCAAGAACTGGCCTATTGCCGGGGCCAGGCCGGTTCGCTGGCGGCGCGGTGGGCGGCCAAAGAAGCCGTGGCCAAAGCCCTGGGCACAGGCATTGGCGACGTTACCTGGCAGGAAATTGAGGTGGTGTGTGAAGGTAATGGCCGGCCTACTTTACAACTGCACGGCGCAGCCGCTGACCTGGCCGCCCGGCTAGGCCTGGCGGAGTTTGCTATCAGTCTTTCCCACAGCCGGGATTATGCCGTGGCTTTTGTGATGGGCGAATGATCACGGCCAGGCTGGGATTAGACAAAGGGGATAAAATTTGACCCGTAATTGGCCCCATGCTATACTACTGCTCAATTAAATATGAACTATTGGTAGCAAATCTTGCCGAGGTAGCTCAGTTGGTAGAGCATTTGACTGAAAATCAAAGGGTCCCCAGTTC
This sequence comes from Anaerolineae bacterium, assembly GCA_016931895.1. NCBI lineage: Bacteria > Bacillati > Chloroflexota > Anaerolineae > Anaerolineae bacterium. The sequence continues at coordinate 12,802 of JAFGDY010000125.1, read as the reverse complement.
AAGTCTGGGCCTCGGCACTCATCCCTTAAAAGCCCCACCGGGATTTGGTGGGCTTTTTTATTAGCGTAAAAAGCAGGCCCTTTAAAGGGGGCCATTATTCAGCCTATTACAATTTTGACTCCTGTCGGAAAGAAGCATTTGCCGACCGCCCGCCTGAGAAACCGGTAAATAAAACTTTTTCCTACGGCAACAAAAATTCGCCCCGCACCACCGTGGCGGCGCTGCCGCCTACTTTTACCGTAGTAACATCCTCTCGGGGGCCAATCATTTCAACCGTGGCCTGGCCGGGCCTGCCCAGCCAGTGACCCTGTTCGGCAATGAATTCCGGTTTTTCTATCAGGTTATAATGCCATAAGTATGCCCCCATGCCCCCGGTGGCCGAGCCGGTGAAGGGGTCTTCCAGGAGATCGGGCGGGGTGACAAAGTGCCGGGCAAAGGTTTGCCCGTTTTCGGTAAGGCCCCGTAAGCAGAAAAGGTGCGCGCTAAAAAAGTCGGCCCTGGCTCTAAGTTCTTTGTAAGCGGCAATATTTATCTCTATCCTTTGTAGGGATTCCAGGTTGCGTAGCGGAACCATCAATTGGGGCGTGCCGGTACTGACGGTTTGCAGGGGGTAAGACCAGGCCTCAGCCGGAGAGAGACCAAAGACAGGCAATATCTCTTCAGGCGGGTAGGTGGCCAGAAATTGCGGCTTTTTCTGCGTCATCACGATGCGCTGAACCTGACCTTGCCGGGCATGAATTTCAACAGGAATTGGCCCTACCTGCAACTCCAGGGTGATTTTGGTATAATCGCCGGTAAGCCGGAGCCGGCCGGAATCAACCAGGGCAAAGGTGGTGGCAATGGTGGGATGTCCGGCCAGGGGGATTTCTTCGGCCGGGGTAAAGTAGCGCACCCCAAAATCAGCTATAGCCGATTGCCGCACAAAAGCGGTTTCCGAGAGATTCATCTCGCGGGCAATGGCTAACATGGTATCGGCCGCCAGGTTTTCGGTGTCAAACAAAATGGCGCAGGGGTTGCCGCCCAGGGGATGATGGGTAAAGGCATCAACTTGCATAAATGGGTAAGTGGTCATTGGGTTTTCCTTATAAATATCTAACTGAGCCGTTTCACGAGCTTTAACAAAAATTGATTGACCCTCATTAAAGCATGAGTTGAAAAATCCGGGTACGACCAATTAAACCAACTTTTTTAGAGCCAATTTTGTTTCAAGGCGCTTGTTGACGTGCCCGTTCAATCTCTGCCTGCAACACAGCCTCGGCCCGGCCCGCAAGCTCAACCGAAATAAAAAGATGATCGCGGTAGTAGCCGCAAACTGCGCCCAGGGGCACCCCCACCCGAGCCAATACATTGGTTACGGCGGCCAAAAAGCCCACCACGTCCCAATCCATGGCCACACTAAAAGTAAAAATACAGAAAGGGCCGGCTATTTTGGCGTAGGGATAGCGCGGTTCAAGATGCGCCCAATCATCATCTTTGAGCAACAAGGTCAGCACGTCGGGTTCAACCAGGTATTGCCAAAAGTCGCCGTTGAGGTTAACCAAATCGGCTTCAACCTGTGGGCGCTGGTCGGGTTCCAAGCCTATCAGCACAAACTCGCCCGGCCGAAGGGTCAATTTGGTTTGAGCCAAAATTTGGGCAAGGGGTGTTTGCCCTTTAACCGTAGTAATTTTCATCCACCTGTCTCCTGCTCGCGCTCAAATTCTTGTTGGGCCAGGGTGATGGCCTTTTGGGCCAGGGCCGGTAACGGCCGGGCAATAGCCTGGGGATCAACCCATTGGCACGAAAGAATTTCAAAGGTATGGCTGATAAAGTGAGCGGTTTCAAGACCTTGTTGTTCGTTTGCCAAACGGCAGTAGTAAGCCAGGCCCAGGCCCAGCGGGGTGCTGCTGTGGGCTTCGTCGCCTTGCGTTTCACAGAGTAGAATTTGTTTAACCTCAACCTTTAGCCCCAGTTCCTCTTTCAGCTCGCGCCGAACCGCATCTGCCGGGTTCTCGCCGCGTTCAACCCAGCCGCCGGGCAGCCCCCAATTATAGCCGGGCCGAAAAACGTGTTCAACCAGCAAAACCTGTCCCGCCCGGTTAAAGACCGCGCCTACTGCGCCCACGTGTTGGCGCGGCGCCCATAGCCAGGCGGCAAACTTTAAGCCCCACCGTAAGGGAGGAAAACACTGGAGCCAGCCGGCCAAATTTCGTTTCAGCGTTAGCATGGGGGTTACGGCTCAACCGTCACCTGGCCAGGGATGGGCGTCACCATAATCCGCTGGGCTTCGGCCGAAGCCAGATCGGTTTTGGTAAAGGTCAATTGGCTTACCCCGGCAGCGATAGCCTTAAAAGTAATCGTCGCCAACACCCCGCTTCCGCCGGCCGGTTTGCTGGGCGCAAGTTGCACCAGCGTATATTGAGCTGCGCCGGCCTGGTTGTCAACAGTATTGATCACCTGAAAATCCGGCGACAAAAATGGACCGGGTTGTATTTGAACCCCGTCCTCGTTAGAGACGGCGTCTTGGGCCTGCAACACGGCCGGATCAAATTGCAAGGCCACATCAGCCCCCATTAAGTCTGACACGTTCTCCACCAAAATCTCAAGGGTGAGGGTATCATCTGCCTTAACAACCGATATTTCTGGCTGTATCTTGAGGATTGCCTCTTCTTGAATGTTCAGGGTGGTTGGGGAAGCGGATTGTTTAACGGAGGGCGCCGCCTCATCAGAGGGACGTGAAACTTCACATCCAGAAACCAATAACATTGCCATAAAAAACCAGGCCAGGAAAATAAATTTTCTCACCATGCCTCCTTTTACCAAAGCCAAATTTATAATTCACTCAAGGGTAGCACAACTTGGCCCACAAAGAAAATATGGTTGATCCCCATCAGTATGGAACGATGATGCCCCCAAGCGCTTGTTATCCCTGGGTTAGCGTGGTATGATGGTGTTGTCAAAGGTGAAAATAGGCAATACATTGAACCCGTCGCTCTTTTCTTCCACAAGTTGTCATTAACGGTATTCACCGCAATTACTACACCGTCAAGTTAATTCTGATAGATTGGGGTAGGGGCGCACCCTTGCAGTCGCCCCACATGGGGCAGGCGCAAGGCCGTGCCCCTACCTGTCAAAATTTGTCTGACAATGTATTACCTGTTTTAAAGGAGACCACCGGCAATGAAGATCCGCAAAATTGATACCCACCACCGCCGCGACGCCCGCCGCTTTGTCCAATTCCCCAACCAACTGTACCACGCCTGCCCCCAGTGGGTTCCCCTGCCCCTCAGCGATGGCCTGGCGCAGCTCAACCGGCGTAACGCCTACTTTTCACACTCTGAGGCTGATTTTTTTGTGGCCGAGGCGGGCGATCAGATGTTGGGGCGTATTTGCGTGATGGAAAATCGTCATTACAACGAATATCATAAGGCCGGGTACGCCTTTTTCTATTTGTTTGATGTAGTGGAAGATTTTAAGGTAGCCCAGGGGTTGTTTGAGGCAGCCCTAGCATGGGCGCGGGGGCGGGGTTTAAAAAAACTGATTGGTCCCAAGGGTTTTGTGCCTTTTGATGGCATTGGCATGCTGTGCCGGGGATTTGAGCATCGTCCGGCAATAGGCATGCCTTACAATTACGAATATTACAACCAATTCATGCCCCGGTTAGGTTTTGAGAAGGAGATGGATTTTACTTCGTTTTATGTCAACGTGCATCATTTTGAGCTGCCTGAACGAGTGACCCGCATTGCCGAGCGGGTCAAACAGCGCCGCAAGCTACGGGTCAAAACCTTCTCTTCAAAAGCGGAGGTGCGCCGCTGGGTCCCGGCTTTGGTAGACGCCTATAATAAGATATTTGTGAATAATTGGGAATACGTGCCGGTGACGCCAGAAGAAACCCAAGAACTGGCCGGGCGCATGTTGCAGATTGTTGACCCGGAACATATCAAATTTGTGGTCAACGAAGCAGATGAAATTGTTGGCTTTTTGCTTACATTTTTGGATATTTCCCTGGCTTTGCAACAAACCGGGGGTAAGTTGTTCCCTTTTGGCTGGGTGACGCTGCTCAGGGCGCTCCGCAATACTACCTGGATTAATGTTAATGGGATGGGTATCTTAGAAGCGTATCGGGGGCTGGGCGGGAATGCCATTTTGTATGACGAGTTGGTAAAAACCATCCGGGACGGTTGTTTTGAGCATGCCGATCTGGTGCAAATGGCCGACACGGTTGTTTTTATGCTGGCCGATATGCAAACAGTAGGCGTGGAACCCTATAAAATCCACCGGGTCTACCGGCGAGATATTTAAGACTTTTCTAAAAAATAATTTATCCGGGCGGATAAAGTACTCATCCGGGTACGGAGGCTGTTATTATGTGGAACATCAAACAAGCCACAAAAGAAAACCCCGAATTTTCCTCTTCGGCCATTGAATTACTCCAGTCTACCTCACGCAACCTTATTTTTGTGACCAGCGTTATCTATTTGCTCTGGCATTTTGTGGCAACGTTAACCTGGTCTGACGTTTTTATGACCAGGGTGTGGTTTGTCACGCCCATTGTTCTTCTTACTAGCGTTCTTTCACTTTGGTTGTTAGCCAAACACTTCAGGCTGGCTCAGGCTGTATGGCAAGTAGGCTTGGCCCTGGCCATTACCATGGCCTATTACATTTACCAACAACCGGAGGTCACTTTTTTGTATGTCCTGTTGCCCCTCATGGCCGTGGTCACAGTGAGCCAAATCAGCGGCTTGCTGGCCGAGGGTTTGGTGATAGTTTTGGTGGGGTGGCTTTCTTACACCAATATTATGCCCCCTCTCCCGTCCGGTTATGGACTGAGCATTGTGGTGGGCGGCGCCTTTACCGGCTTGTTGGGTTGGGCCGCTTCACACACGCTGCTAACGGTTACCCATTGGTCGCTCTTTAACTTCAATCAAGCGCAGGAAAATTTAAAAGATGCCCACCAGCACCGGGGAGAGGTGGTGCGGGTAATGAAGACCCTGGATCAGGCCTACTCCCAAATAGAGCGAACCAACCACATGTTGGTTTTGGCCCGAGCCGAAGCAGAAGAAGCGCAAGAGGCGCGCAATCGTTTTGCCCTGGCCGTGAGTCATGAATTACGGACGCCCCTCAACTTTATCCTGGGCTTCAGCGAAATGATGGTCAACTCCCCCAAAACCTATGCTCATTTAAAAAACTGGCCGCCCGGTCTTTACGAAGACATCCAGGAAATCTATCGGAGCAGCACCCACCTGTTGCGCCTGGTCAACGACGTGCTCGACCTGGGCCAGATAGAGGCCCGGCAAATGACCCTCTTCAAAGAAACCATAAATCTACCGCAACTGGTGCAAGAGGTGGCAGAGATGGTTGAACCTGTATTGAACCGCAAAGGTTTGTATTTTCGGGCCGAAATTGAACCTGACTTACCCCAAGTTTTTGCCGACCTGACCCGGATCAGGCAGGTTTTGCTCAACCTGGTCACTAACAGCGTGCGCTTTACCGAACGGGGGGGGGTGACGGTTTGCCTGCAAAAAGACGACGGCGCTATTTTGGCGAGGGTGGAGGATACGGGCACCGGCATTGCTCAAGAGGATATTCCTAAACTGTTTGAGGAGTTCAGGCAGGTGGGTGAGGGAAGCTGGCGGCGGCGAGAAGGGGCCGGTTTGGGCATTCCCATCAGCCGGCGTTTTGTGCAACTACACGGCGGGCGGATGTGGGCCGAGAGCGACGGCGTAGGGCAAGGCACCCGTTTTTATTTCACCTTACCTACTGCTGACCCTACGGCCGAGTTGGTCGCTTCGCCCGGCCTAGGCGTTTCCAGTGGCAAGATGGCCAACACCCGCCACTGGCAATCCCTTAAAAGAAAAGCGGAACAAGAACGATTGCTCTTGATCCTTTCTCCCGATCCGGCAGCGGGAGAATTAATGAGCCACTATGCCGAAGATTGCGCGGTGCTGGCCCTCAATCAACCAGACCAGATACCCGGCCAGATAATCGAGTTGCTGCCCCACGCTTTAATAGTTGACCAGACGATTATTGAAGACCCTCAGGTTCAAGCGGCGCTGCAAGATTTGCCCTACGACCTGCCGGTAGTTAGTTTTATTTTTCCCGGCGACCAGAACCGGCTTAAACTTTTGCCGGATGAGGTGTCTAACTACCTGGTCAAACCCATCACCCGCCAGGCGTTGGCCAAAACGGTGCAGAACCTGGGCCCAGACGTTCGTAACTTGTTGGTGGTAGACGACGACCCGGCCATGGTTCGTTTTGTCACCCTGGCCCTGGAAGATGAACCTAATGGCAAAAGCCCTGGCCAGAGGTCTGAAGCAGGTTATCACTTTAGCACGGCCTTTACCGGCAACGAGGCCCTGGAACAATTGCAGCAACAGCCCCCCGATGCAATTTTGCTGGACCTGGGTTTGCCCGACATCAACGGCTGGGAAGTATTGGCCCACGTCCGGCAAGAGCCTGAGCTGGCCCACCTGCCGGTTATTATCATTACGGCCAATGATTTACCGCAAATGCTTCAGGCCGACCGGCCGGAGACATTACAGGTTTTGTTGAAGCGCCCTTTCTCCCGGCCGGAATTGACGGCTATTCTAAAATGTCTTATGGAGACTATTCAGCCCGCCTACCCGGCCCCGTCAACTTCAGCCGGGCCAGCGCCTCCAGTAGCGATTTTTGGGTAATGGGTTTTTTGAGAAAATCGGCGGCTCCTAATGAAAAAGCCAGTTCAGGTTCGTCCCACACCGAACATACAATCACCGGAATGTGTTGGGTTTCCGGGTCTGTTTGCAGGTTTTGTAAAATTTCCCAGCCATCCATGGTGGGCATCATCACATCCAGGGTAATTACCTGGGGCTGCCATTGGCGCGCCAACGGCAAAACCTGGTTTGCCTCTTTAACCCCCATTACTTTAAGGTTGGTCTGGCTCAGGTAGCGGCGAAACATGCGGATGGCCGTTTCTTGGTCATCCACAATCAGGGCCACCCCCTGGCCGGCGCGAGGCAGCGACAGGATCAGTTCGCTCAAGCCGGCCCCCGGTTCAGGGGGAAGAAGCTCTTGAAAGGTTGCGCCCAGGCGTTGGCTCCAATATCGCGCAAATTCCAAAGGCGTTTCTTCGTCTTCATCTATAGACGCAGCAATCTCCTCGTCCACTTGCGTTTGAATCCGAAAGATAACTTGCTCCCCTTCTGCTCCCGCGCCAACGGTGATGGTCTGGCCAGCGTGGATATGTAAGGCGTAACTAAACAGACTCAAAATAATCTGGCGCAGAATAATCCGGTCGGCCAAAACAGGCGGAAGTTCTGGGGGTAGGTCCAGGCGCAGTTCTACCGCCTCGCTTTGCGCTCGCTGTTGAAAGATACCGGCGACCTCTTGGGCCACCTCGGCTAAATCAAGCGATTCTGGGGTAATCTCAAAAGCATCAAACCCATTGTCCCATTCTTCTCCGGCTTCTGGAGGAGTTTCTTTTTTGGCTGAACCTGCCTCATCTGGCCGGGTTTGGTCCCACAACAAGGTAGCCACAGCTTTCAAGGCCCGGCCATGTTCCCGGCGGAGTTGTCGCCCACTCAACGATAGTTGGCTTTTTAAGTCTGGCAGACTCAAGCCATCTACATACCGCCCCTTGAGAATCAAATAGGGCCGCCATTCAATTGAAACCATTGACGACATTCTATCTGGCGGTTGCAGTTTATTGACAGCCCGGAGCAACAATTGGCGCAAATGCTCGCCCCGGCTGGTCTGCTGGTCGGCAGAGGGTGGGAGATAAGAAACCAGGGGATGGGTTTCCAGGGCAGCATAATTATGAATATTTGTTAGCCCATCTTTAACCAGTCTTTCAAACTCGGCGCGGTCTATCATCGTTAATTGCCTCGCAGAAAATTATAACATAAGGTTTGATATTGTCCACATGGCCGTTTCTTGGCCGAAAGAAGGCCAAAAAACCATTGTCGGCCTGATAAATGATGACATATAATATTTTATGATCATTCTCCTTAGTAAGGGTGACTGGCACTTACTTGAGGTAGATTGGCATCACTTTCCCCTAAAAATCCATATAAAATTACGGGCGTTGGGTATATCCCTGATTTCAGGTAGACCGCAGCGTTTGTCCACTCTGCGGTTTCATACCAACAATTTAGAACAGACCCCAGGTGCCAGTCACCAGAATGATTTTGAAATCGGTTTCTTTATGGGAACCACTCCTTTTCTTTTTTCTAGGTAACTGCTCAGGCATGTCATTTCGACCGAAGGGAGAAATCTCCTTGAAGCCGTCCTTTGAAAAGGAGATTTCTCGGCCTACGGCCTTGAAATGACATTCAGCTTGTCGCTCAACCAAAGTATCGGTCTCATCCTGTTTTTAGTATAAAAGTTTGACTCGCGCGAATTAAAGAATTGCGCTATAATTTGGTGAGTCTATCTTGGATGTACGTCCCAAATTCTGGGAGGTGCAGGGGAGCGCGGGGAAACCCTTCTCTCCCCCGGTTTGCCCAAAAATCTGGGGCAGACCCCTATATCGCCAGATATGGGGAATGATAATTTTTAAGCGAAAGGAGGCGAGGCCATCCCATTTAACTGCCTTAAGAATGTTGCTAAAATATTCAGTTTTGGTATTCTAAATCAATATTTTCATTGATAGTCTCTATTAAGGAGGCTATCCAAAGTTCAAGGAGGACAATTTACAATGAAGAAGTATGTAAGTGTTGCAGTATTGTTAGTGATGTTGCTGGTAGTGCTGCCGGCCTCGCTGGTGGGGGCCAAGCCGCTGGCCCAGGGAGAGGATTATACGGTACAGGCTGATGACTGGCTGTCGAAATTGGCAGACAAGTTTTACGGCGATGCCAACGCCTACTGGGCCATTATGAGCGCCACCAACAAGGCCAACGCGGATGACGCCAGCTATGCCAAAATCACCAACCCCGATGCCATTGAAGTTGGGGCCAAGTTGCTCATTCCGGCTCAGGCCGACGCCGAAGCGTTTATGGCCGGGTTTGATCCAGCCGAGGCAGATGTGGGCCAACTGTTTGCCAGCGGGGCCAAGGGCCAGTTGCTGGTGGGCAACTGGTGGACCTCCGGTGGTGAGTTTGCCGGGATCAACGCGGTTTATGAGATTTACCGCCGCGAGAATCCGGATGTGGAGTTGATCCACGCGGGTGTTGCCGGTGGCGCCGGCACAAACTTTAAGGGCGCGAACCTGAACAAGTTGATTGCAGGCGACCCCTTTGATACCTTCCAATTGCACGCGGGCAAGGAAGCGTTGCTGTATTCGCCGGAAGAGTATCTGATGCCGGTAGATGACGTTCTGGAAGAAGCGGGCGTATTGCCGTTAATGCCGGAAGATTTGAAAAACGTGCTGAAGATTGACGGCAAAACCTACACCGTGCCCCTGAACATTCACCGGGGTAATGTGATGTGGACCAACAACCGGGTATTGGAGCAGGCCGGCGTGACCGTACCGGCCACCTTTGAAGAGTTTGCAGCAGTGTGTCAAACCTTGAAGGCCGCAGGCGTGGTGCCGTTGGCTCAAGGCAGCACTGACCGGTTTGAAGTGTTCCACACCTTTGAAACGGTATTACCGGGCACCATGGGCCCAGACAAGACGTTGGGCCTGTATGATGGCAGCACTTCGTGGGCAGACCCTGGCGTGACCGAGGCGCTGGAAAACTTCAATATGATGCTGGATTGCGTGAACGAGGACTGGGGCAACATCAACTGGCCCGCCGCGATTCACATGGTGATCGAGGACCAGGCAGCCTTCAACATTATGGGCGACTGGGCCTTTGGCGAAGTGCTCTTCTTTGACGCCACGGACTATGTCGGCTGGAATCCACCGCCGGGGAACGCAGGCCTGTTCAACATGGTGAGTGACGGGTTTGCCATCACCAAGGCCGCGCCGAATCCGGAGAACGCTGCGGAATTTGTAAAAATCATCACCCGCAAGGAAGCGCAGGAAGCCTTTAACATGCACAAAGGCTCCATCTGCGCGCGGACGGACTGCGACTATAGCACCTTCTCCTTCCCGGCCTACTTCGAGGGTTCGGCCAGCGACTTTGCCACCGGGCGCGTATTACCGAGTATGGCCCACGGGTCAGCAATACATCCGGCCTGGCAGCAGCAGGTGTCGGATATTATGACCCAGTTTGGTTCGGATCGGGATGTAGCCAAGGCGCAAGCGGCATTGGTGCTGGCTGCTGAAGATGCCGGTTACCCCCAATAAGAATTTAGGGGACCTTTATCTCCTATCTTTTAAGCGAGGTGGCCCGTTGGGGCCACCTCGCCCCTTAACGCCTTTTTATACAACATTGTGGAACCCTCGAATAACATTTAACTATTCAGGCTATGTCATTCTGAGCGAGGAACGAGCGAAGAATCTCCATGCAGTATACCAAAAACAAAACAAAGTAGTGCCGCATGGAGATTCTTCGGCCTACGGCCTCAGAATGACGGTCATAAATGACATGGCAAGGTGAATAGTTACCATTTAAGAAACATACGCTTGTTAACTTTTTCATCATTGGTGTTTTTCAAAACCAGGGATGAGCATAAACAGTTCTGCACAGGATAGAAAAGTCGTATGAGCATTAGTTTGAATAGAAACTGGGAGAAAATAGTTGGATTTATCATTCTTCTCCCCTCCCTCATTGGTGTAGCCGTTTTTGTGTATGGTTTCATTGGCTGGAGCGCCTTGGTATCGGTGTCGAATTGGAAGTTGGGGGCCAAACCGGATTACACCTTTTCTGGGCTTGATGCTTACGCCCGGTTGTTTGGAATAGGGGAGCGGTACGCCACTAGTATTGACGCGATCCGTTTTGGGGCAGACGTGCGTAACGTCATTGGCTTCACTCTTCTTTTTATTGCTGGCTGCATTATCGTTGGTTTTTCCCTGGCCACGGTATTGGATCGGAACGTGAGGGGGGAGGGGTTCTTTCGCAATTTGTACCTGTTCCCCATGGCGATTTCGTTCATTGTAACGGGGTTGGCCTGGCGGTGGATGTTCACGTCGGGGGACCCGAATGTGGGCAGCACCGGGATCAATTTGCTTTTTGAGCATCTGGGCTTGGGCTTTTTCAAGCCGAACTGGGCCAGTGATCTGGTGTTTCACCTTCCGGCGGAGTCAGGAGTGGGGCAGTTTTTGAGCGGTATCGGATTGGGTTGGATGGCTTCGCCGCGGTTGGGAGTATCGCTGGGGGTATTGACCCTGGTAGTGGCAGCGATATGGCAAATGTCGGGGTATACCATGGCCCTGTATCTGGCCGGGCTGCGGGGAATATCAGATGATCTACGGGAAGCAGCGCGGGTGGATGGCGCGACTGAGTGGCAGGTGTATTGGAATGTCATCATCCCGTTGTTAAAGCCAATCACCCTGAGCGTGATCATTATCCTGGCCCACTCATCGTTGAAAATTTATGACCTGGTGATAGCGATGGGAGGTCAGGGTCCCGGGTTTGTCAAGGACATGCCCGCGGTGAATATGTGGGACACCACTTTTGGACAATCTCGATTTGCCCAGGGAGCGGCGATAGGCATGGTGTTATTGATGTTAAGTTCGCTGTTGATTGTTCCCTACCTGACCTTCAGTTTACGCCAAGAGGAGGAACGATAAATGGCAACTCAAACGCTTCCCCGGCCTCGATTTCAATTCCGTATATCTCGATTGATCATCTACCTTATTCTTCTTTCGTTCACGGTTTTTTACATTTTGCCGGTCTATCTGATTATTATTACCAGTTTTAAGCAATATGCGGATGTGAACCTGTACCGGATGTGGGACTTTCCGCCGGTGCTGACGCTAGAGCATTGCACCAATCCGGCCTTTTTCTGTTTTGACAGCTTTTATGAGGCCTGGTTTGGCGGCCCTTCGGTGACTGTTGGGATGAGCCAGGCTTTTATGAATAGCCTGACCATGACTGTCCCGGCCACGCTTATTTCAACCGTGCTGGGTTCGATCAATGGCTATATCCTGGCCAAGTGGAAGTTTCGCTATGCCGACATTGTCTTTTCCCTGGTGCTGTTTGGCATGTTCATCCCTTATCAGGCAGTCTTGATCCCCTTGACCATTACCGTAAAAAATATAGGGCTTTACGGCAATTTGTGGGGCCTGGTTTTTGTTCACACAATCTACAGTATTCCCATTGCGGCCCTGATTTTCCGCAATTACTATGCCACCATCCCCAATGAGATTATGGAAGCCTCGCGGATTGATGGAGGTAATATCTTCAGTGTCTATCGTTATATCATCTTGCCGTTATCGCCGCCGGCCTTTGTGGTGGTGTTGATCTGGCAGTTCACCAATATCTGGAATGATTTTCTGTTTGCGGTAACCCTGGTCCAGAACAAGTACCAGCCGATGACCGTTGCCTTGAACAATATTGCCGGGAGTTTCTCGGTGCAGTGGAACGTGCAGATGGCCGCCGCTTTCCTCACGGCTCTGCCAACCTTGCTGGTTTATATCATCCTGGGACGTTACTTCTTACGCGGATTGTTGGCGGGATCGTTGAAGGGGTAGAAATTTAATTAAGAGACAAATCGCTTTTGAGCCGATAAAGAGAAATAGGGGCGATGTATCAACGCCCCTATTTTACTATCTATAACTTTAATTCTAAGAAGCTGCTTGAAAAGCATGTCATTTCGAGAGCCTGCCTTGAGCGCAGCGAATGGGCCATAGGCCGAGAAATCCCTGGAATCTCGCTTGAAAATTCCACGCCGTAAGGATCTCTCGCTACGCTCGAAATGACATGGAGCCTAGGTTAGTTTCTGGTGCGAAACGTCATCGATACCAACAAGATGACGTCAAGGAATAATTGAACCTTAACAAACTGATCTTTAGACAGCT
>JAFGDY010000124.1 GCA_016931895.1 Anaerolineae bacterium | reverse complement strand
CCCCAATATGTAGGGGCGAATCCTTGTGGTCGCCCTGGGCAGGCACAAGACCTGCCCCTACACCACGGAAATTCTGGAAGAACCATAACTATTTTTGTCCGGCAACACTGCCCTAAATTTTGATGCCGCCGAGTATAACATAGATTTCTGTATTCCCAAGTTAGACGGCGATTAATAAATCATCAAAAGAGACTCAACGATTGATAACTTGAATCCAATCAAAATTCTATTGACGACGTATCAAAACAGGTGTATAATATAAATAGTTGATTATGGGAACATAGTTGCGTATTATGAAACAAAAGATGGTACCCTCCAATAGTTGATTGCCATTGCGCCCAAATTGGTCAATTTTTTGCATCCATCCTCTGACCAAATGGGTATTTTAAATATGCCGACCCGCCTGCCTTAACCGTTCGGTAAGCAGACCAAGTCAAACAAAACTAAATACCAGGAGAGCAAAGCGACATGAACCTTCGGACTTATCCCCGCTTAACCATGTTAAACCGGGAAAATTGTTTACGGCTTCATCAGGCCTCGTGCCACATCTTAAAAAATACAGGCGTAAAAGTTCATAGCGAGACCGGGCTTGACCTGTTGCGTCGGGCCGGGGCCGTAATCACGGATAATCTGGTCAAAATTCCCCCCTCGCTGGTTGAACACGCGCTGGCCACGGCGCCGGGGAGTTTTAACCTTTACCGGCGCGGCACCACCGAGGTCGCAATCAAGCTGGATGGTGAGGCTGCCTATTTTGGCCCCGGCTCAGATACGCTGCACTATCTTGACCCCCGCACCGGCCAGCGCCGCGATTTTCAGGTGGCCGATATTGCGGATTGCGCCCGGTTGTGTGACGCGCTGCCAGAAATAAATTTTGTTATGTCGGTGGGCATTCCCCGCGATGTGCCCGGCGAGCGTCACTATCGCCACCAATTTGCCGCCATGCTGCGGCACGCCACCAAGCCCATTGTTTTTGTATGTGATAACCTGGCCGACATTGAAGCCATTGCGGCCATGGCTGCGGCGGCTGCCGGGGGGATGGCCCAATTCAGTCAATACCCCACGCTTTTGCTCTATGCTGAACCCTCCACGCCGTTGCAACATTCACGCACCGCCGCCGAAAAATTGCTCTTTTGCGCCGAATATCGTATTCCGGTGACTCACTCGCCCGCGCCGATGATGGGCGGCACCGCGCCGGTTACATTGGCCGGAGCCGTGGCCCTGGGCAACGCCGAAATGTTGAGCGGGCTGGTGATGCACCAACTCAAAAATCCCGGCGCGCCGTTTCTGTACGGCCACGGCGTGCATCACATGGATATGAAAGAGATGGTCAGCGTGTACGGCGCGCCGGAGTTTCAACTGGCCCGGGTGATGGCCGCCGAGATGGGCCGCTTTTACGGCCTGCCGGTGTGGGGCTATGCCGGCCACAGCGATAGCAAAGTGGTTGACGCCCAGGCCGCGGCCGACGCCCAATTTGCGGTGCTGGTGGCCTTGCTGGCCAAAACCAATCTCAACCACGATGTTGGCTATCTGGAAAGCGGGCTGACCGGCTCGCCGGAAATGATGGTGTTGACCAATGAAATCATCTCTATGACCCGGTCGTTTGCGGCCGGCGTGAGTCTTGATGATGAAGCCCTGGCCGTTGAGGTGATTAATGAGGTGGGGCCAGGCGGGCAATTTATCAATCACGACCATACCTTTGCCCACTGGCGCGAATTATGGCTGCCCCAACTCTTTAATCGCCAGCGCCTGGACGCCTGGGAAAAACAGGGAGCAAACGATATCAATGTAGCCTTGCGCGATAAAACGATTGCGTTGATGGATGAGCACTGCCCTGATGCTTTACCGGCTTCGGTTGAAAGCGAAATTGAGGCTATTTTGAAATTATAGAACGGTGGTTGTAGATAGGTTGGCATGCAACAACAAGCAACAATTTCTAAAAAAATCTCAAATGCTAAACAAGTTCAAATTGTGCCCGGCATGTGCGGCATTTGCCCGGCGGGCTGTGGCGTTAATATCCACCTGGTGGATGGTCGAATTGAACGCCTATCGCCATTAAAAAATCATCCCCAGGGCATTGTTTGCCCGCGCGGGATGCGGGCCGGGGAAATTGTTTATTCCAAAGATAGACTGCTCTACCCGCAGCGACGAAACAAAACGCGCCGTAACTTTGAGCGTATCACCTGGGGCGAGGCGTATACGCAGATTGTTGATAACCTGCAACAAATTGCCCGGAAATACGGGCCGGAGGCTATTTGCATTTACACGGGCCGGGGTAATTTTGAATTTGGCCTTAACGAAATGTTTGCCCCCAACGGCACCGCCGAGTCGTCGGCCAATGCGGTGCTGTTTCCCTTTGGCTCGCCCAATACCACCGGGGTGGGGTCGTTGTGTTACGCCTCGTATGGCATGCTGGCGTCGCGGGCCTGTTTTGGCGATTACATCCGCAACGTTGAAGAAGATATTGACCACGCCGATTTAATTTTGGTGTGGGGCGAAAATCCGGCCACCGACTCCCCGCCCATTAACGTGCGCCGCATCAGAATGGCCCAAAAACGAGGGGCGCGCGTGATTGTGATTGACCATCGCCGCAGCGAATCAGCCCGGGCGCTTGATGCGGAATGGGTCGGCGTCCGGCCGGGCACCGACGGCGCGCTGGCCCTGGGGGTCATCCACGTTTTGCTCAAAAAAAATCTTTACGACCATCACTTTGTTGAAAGCTGGACCCACGGCTTTGACGCGCTGCGGGCCTATGTGCAAAATTTTAGCCCGGCACGGGTCGAACAGATTACCGGCGTTCCGGCCGAGCGTATGGTTGATTTAGCCGTAGCCCTGGCGCAGGCGCAAGGCTGTTCTATTTTAACCTACAGCGGGCTGGAGTATTCCAACAGTGGGGTGCAGGCCATTCGCGCCCTGTGGATTTTGCAGGCCCTGGCCGGCCATCTGGACGTGCCCGGCGGCAAATTATTCAAAATGCGTAACCGCTTGCAGCTTAATCGTTTGCTAACCGATCCGCCTTCGCCGGAAGATGCGCCCAAGCCCATTGGGGCCGACGAGTATCCCCTTTACTACGAAACCCGCCAGGAAGCCCACGCCGCCCTGCTGCCCCGGGCCATCCTGGAAAACAAACCTTATCCCCTGCGGGCGCTGATTATCAGTGGCGCTTCGTTGATTACCTCGTGGCCCAATCCCGACTTGTGGCGGCAAGCCCTGGCCGCGCTTGACTTTCTGGTGGTCATCAACCGCTTCCCCACCGCCGATGGATTGTATGCTCACCTGCTGCTGCCCGCGACCACTATGTTTGAAATGGAATCGGTGATGATTTATGACGGCTACCTCCAACTGCGCCAGCGAGTCATTGAACCGCTGGGCGAGGCCCGGAATGATTATCTCATTTTCGCAGAGTTGGCCCAACGCCTGGGTTATGGCGACCGCTGGCCCCAAACCGAAACAGAAATGGTAGAATATATGCTGCGCAATACCGGGGTCACTCTGGCTCAACTTCGCGCCCACCCGGAAGGCATATCCTATCCTCGTCCGCTAATGACCTATCGCAAGTATGAAACCGGCCAGCTCCGCGACGACGGCCGGCCCGGTTTTAATACACCCACCGGAAAGTTTGAAATAACTTCCGAATGGTTGCGCCAACACGGCTACGAGCCGCTGCCGGTCTACACCGAGCCGGTTGAAGGGCCGCTGGCAGCCCCGGCCCTGGCCCAACACTATCCCCTGGTTTTTAACTCCGGGGCGCGCACGCAATTTGCCTTCCGCTCGCAACATCACAACATTCCCTCGCTGGTGGCCCGGCAACCGGAACCGCTGGTCCACCTTCACCGGCAGGACGCCCAAAAACGCGGCATTGCCGATGGAGATGAAGTATTTGTCATTTCGCCGCGCGGCCGGGTGACGTTTCGCGCCCGCGTTACCGAAGACATTGTACCGGGCGTGGTGGAAGCGAACATGGGCGGAGGCGGCCCGCTGGGGCCGCTGGCCTGGCAACAGGCCAACGTCAATGAGTTGACCGATTTTGACAATCGCGACCCTCTCTCCGGCTTTCCGGTGTACAAAGCCCTGTTGTGTGATGTTGTCAAAGTTGAGACCACGAGGTAAAATTAATTATCCATCCTCAGTGTTTGCGCCACCACGAAAAGAGGCAATCGTGTCGTCTCTACCCAAACAATCCCCTCACGCTACTATTCAATCGGTGCAGCGCGCCCTGGCTATTCTGCGGTGCTTTACCAGGGAGGATACGGAATTGGGCGTGACGCATATCAGCAAACAACTGGCCCTGCACAAGAGCACGGTCTCCCGGCTGCTTTCAACCCTGGAGCAAGAAGGGTTTGTGGAAAAAAATCCCGTAACTGAAAAATACCGTTTGGGGTTGCAGTTGGTCACGCTGGCCGGCATTGCGCTGGAGCAGATTGACCTGCGAGAGGTGGCCGCGCCCTATTTGAGCCAATTGGCCGAAGTAACCCAGGAGACGGTCAACATTGTAGTATTGAGCGGCAATGAGTGTATGAACATTGATGGCGCTGCCAGCCCCAGACCCATCCGTTACGTAGGCCGGATTGGCCGCCGCACGCCGTGCCATTGTACAGCAGCCGGTAAGGTTTTGCTGGCCTATTTGCCCCCCGAAGCGCAACAACAAATTTTACCAAATCCGTTAACCCGCTTTACCGACAAGACGATTATTGATTTTGACGTGTTGAGGCAAGCCCTGGCAAAAATTTACGCGCAAGGTTACGCGATAACCCACGAGGAGCATCAAACCGACCTGAGCGCGGTAGCTGCGCCCATTTTTGACCACAGCGAGCGAGTTGTGGCCGCGGTAACGGTATCCGGCCCCACCTATCGCATTGGGCCGGGTAAAATTGAACCGCTAATAGCGCCGGTGCAACAAATTGCCAACGAAATCTCGGCCAGGTTGGGCAGTGTTGCCCGCTGAATAAACGCAGGCCAAAATGATATTCACCCCTCATTTAACGCAAAAAGAGGCCGCAAAAATTCATGCCGCTTCGTTAAAGGTTTTGGCCCGCACGGGGGTTAAGGTAGACCATGAAGAAGCCATCGCCCTGTTGCTGGACGCCGGCGCAAGCAAAGATGATGAGGGTCGTCTGCTTATCCCCGCCTTGATGGTTGAGGAAGCGTTGGAAAAAGCGCGGGCATCGTCGGCAAAGATTCAACTGTTTACGCGGGATGGCGAACCGGCGATTTTGTTAAAAAATGGAGAAACCTATTTTGGGCCGGGGTCGGATGCGCTGGAAATTAGAGACCTTGATACCGGCGAATTTAGAGCCGCAACGCTGGCCGACGTGGCCGCCAATGTCACCATCGCCGATGCCCTGGGTTTTGATTTTATGATGAGCATGGCCCTGCCCAGGGATATTGACCACGTTTACCCCACCGTGTATTTTTACATGATCCGGCATACCCGTAAACCCACCGTGGTCACGTTTGCTTCGTTTAAAGCCCTGACCCAAACCTACCACATCGCCGCGCTGGTGGCCGGGGGCGAAAAATGCCTGCGCCAAAAACCAACTCTCCTGGGATACGTTGACCCCATCTCTCCCCTCTATCTGGATAGAGAGGGCACCACCAAATTGCTATTTTTGGCGGAAAAGGGGTATCCCTGCCTGTTTGCCGCCGGCGCCAATTGCGGCGCCACCGCGCCCATCACCATCGAAGGGGCGGTCAATCAGGGCAACGCGGAATTTTTGGCAGGCCTGGTGGTAGCCACCTTAAAGAATGAGGGGGCGCGGTTGGTCAGTGGGGCCAATTCTTCGGCCATGGATATGCGGACGTCGGCGGTGTGTTACGGCGCGCCGGAATGGGCGCGCACGGTGGCCCTGTATGCCGGGTTGGGGAAATTTTATAATTTGCCCAGTTGGGGCTTTGCCGGGGGCAGCGACGCGGTTGAACCCAATTTTCAGGCCGGGCTGGAAGCCTATGAAAGCATCCTGCTGGCCCTGCAAACAGAGTCGACCCTGGTACACGATATGGGCTATCTAAAACGGGGTTATCTTTATGACGCCCGGATGCTGGTTTTAAGCCAAATGATGGTTGAGCGGGCCAGAAGCTTGCTCAAGTCGTTCGATTTGACCGAAGAGGGTTTGGCCGGACGGGTCATTAATGATGTAGCCAGAGAAAAGGACGGCGTGGATAACTATCCGGCCCATCCCCACACCTATCAGCATTTTAGCCATGTTTTGTGGGCTGCGCCAAAATATTTTGAACGAGGGCTTGACCATGAAAGAGATTTACCGGATTTGTTAACCGATGAGGTAAAAGAGATATTGGCCAATCATACGCCCGCGCCCCTCTCTCCCGCGATGACGGCACAAATAGAGCGATACCTTGCTTCCCTATAATCAGTGGTCAGGGTGTCACTGCTTATTGTTTACTATCTTTATAAAGGAGAAAGACAAATGACATTCACTCCCTATTTAAGCCCCCCAGAAGCGGCCAGGCTTCACGCCGCTTCGTTAGCCGTGCTGCAGCACACCGGCGTTAAAGTGGAACATCAGGAAGCGGCGGAGCTATTGCTGGCGGCCGGCGCAAGCCAGGATGATGAGGGTCGCATTTTAATCTTCCCGCACATGGTTGAGGCGGCGCTGGAAAAGGCGCGGGCCTCTTCGGAAGAGATACAACTCTTCACCAGAGATGGCGAGCCATCAATTATTTTAAAACATGGCCAAACAAGTTTTGGGCCGGGGTCGGATGCGCTGGAAATCAGAGATATGGAGACAGGCGAATTTAGAGCCGCAACCCTGGCCGACGTGGCCACAAATGTTACCGTGGCCGACGCCGTAGGTTTTGATTTTATGATGACCATGGCCCTGCCACAAGACCTTGAGCACCTTTATCCTACCGTGTACGCTGAAATGATCCGGCATACGGCCAAACCCACGGTGGCCACTTTTGCCTCGCTTGAAGACGTGGTCCAAACCTATCACCTGGCGGCCATGGTGGCCGGCGGCGAAGAGCAATTGAGAGAAAAACCAAGTATTGTGGCTTATATCGAACCGCTTTCCCCCCTGCGGATGGTTGAGGATGTGACGGATAAATTGTTGTTTTTGGCGGAAAGGGAATATCCCTGCCTGTATGCCGCCGGCGCAAACAGCGGGGCTACCGCGCCCATCACCAGCGAAGGGGCGGTCAATCAGGGCAATGCGGAATTTTTGGCGGGCATGGTGGTGGCCACGCTTAAAAACGAACACGCCCGGTTAGTGAGCGGGGCCAATTCTTCCGCTATGGATATGCGCACGTTTGCCGTGTGTTACGGCGCGCCGGAATGGGCGCGCACGGTGGCTATGTACGCCGGGCTGGGCCAATTTTACGGTTTACCCAATTGGGGCTTTGCCGGGGGCAGCGATGCGGTTGAACCCAATTTTCAGGCGGGGATGGAAGCTTATGAAAGCATCTTGCTGGCCCTGCAAACAGGCGCAACTCTGGTTCATGATATGGGCTATCTAAAACGGGGCTACCTGTACGACCCGCGCATGCTGGTTTTAACCCAAATGATGGTGGAGCGGGCCAGAAAGTTGCTCAGGCCGCTTGACCTCACCGAAGAGAGTCTGGCCGGGCCGGTGATTGATGATGTCGCCAGAGAAAGGGGCAGCGCGGATAATTACCCGGCTCACCCGCATACCTATCAGCATTTCCGGCAGGCTTTGTGGATACCGCCAAAATATTTTGAACGAGGGGCTAATCTTGAAAAAAACTTACCTGATTTATTAACCGATGTGGTCAAAGATATTTTAGCCAATCACCAGCCTGCGCCGCTCCCGGCGACAATGGTAACTAAGATAGAGCAGTACCTGGCCTCACTCTAGCCTGCCCAATCTCTATTGAGGTTTTTGGATGAGGATAGCCCCGTGACTTTGGTCGCTGAAATCGTCGGGCCATTCTGTCTGGTCATTGTAGATGGCCTTACTCAGATCAACCTCCTGCAAATCAACCTCGTTTAAGGTGGCCCAATTTAGATTGGAGCCGCTCAAATCGGTCTGGTTCAGGTCTGCCCCATTCAGGGTAGTCCAGGCCAGGCTGGAGCCGCTCAAGTCGGCCTGACTCAAGTTTGTCTCACTCAGGTCAACCACGCTCAGGTTACACCTGTTCAAATTAGCTCCGCTCAAGTTGGCCCCACTCAGGTTAGCTCGCATGAGATTGGCCTGGCTCAAATCAGCCTCATTCAGATCGGCCCCCCTCAGATTGGCGTTTATTAAGTCGGTTTCGCTCAGATTGGCCTTGTGCAAATTCACTTCGCTCAAATCGGCCTGGTCCAGGTTCGCTTCACTGAGGTCAACCCATTTTAAATGCGCGCTACTCAGGTTGGCCTTACTCAAGTTAGCCCCATTCAGTTTGGCCCCATTCAATTTGGCCCCGCTCAGGTTAGCCTTACTTAAGTTAGCCCCCATCAGGTTGGCCCCCATCAGTTCGGCTCCGCTCAGGGTGGCCCCGGTTAAGTTGATTTCACTCAGGTCAACGCCATTCAGATCGGCCTGACTCAAATCGACTCCATGTAAATCTATTGGATTGCCTTCACCGCGCATCGTCTCAATTTTCTGTAAAAATTTTTTATTTTCCATGATTACCTTATCTCTCCGTCAGGTTATTGTAACACCTTATCGAATAAAATCAAACCGGTCGCCAGAGGGACTTATCTCTCCTGCCTAATCCCAAAATCCATTCATATTGCAAGCCATTGGCCAACCGTATCTACGGCCAGGCCGTCTCCAAAATGCTCCACAAAAATTTGAAAGTAATAAAGCTCTTCTTTGCTGCGAATGAGGGGATATTTTTCTTGCGCCTGGGTAAATGCTTCATCGCTGATAACTTTTTCAAAGTGAGCCGGGAGCAGGCCCGCCGAGCCGCTGCCCTGCGAAAACTCCTGCTTGAGACGCCAGGTAATGGCTTCTGGCAATAGCTCTGCAAATGCTTTTCTAAAGAGCCATTTTTCAATTTTCTGTTCGCCATTGGGCCTGACTTTATATTCGGCCGGGATACGCAAGGCATAATCAAGCAGTTCGCCGGAAATCAGGGGCGCAACCACCCGCACCGAGTGACATTGATTCATGCGATCCAATCTTAAAGAAGCGTTGTTGTGCAACAAACTGAGACACTCTACCTGTCGCGTAAAAAGTTCTTTGGGCGGAACGGTTTTGAGATGGACATAGCCGCCAAATATTTCGTCGCCGCCCTCGCCGGAAAGCAGAACCGCCATGCCCTCTGCCTGAGCGTATTGCGAAATGAGAAAGTTAGACACCGCACTTCTCACCAGCGACGGGTCAAAAGACTCCAGATAGTAAATAACTTCAGGCAGCACGTCCAGAACCTGCTCCAGGTTCACTATCAATTCATGATGATCAGAGTTGATATGTTCAGCCATTATCCGCGCGCTGTGAATATCGCTGCTTTCACCCACCCCGATGGCAAAGGTTTTTAATTTCGCTTGCGGCCCAAATTTCTGTTGGTAGAGTTTGCTGGCCAAATAGGCAATCACGCTGCTGTCCATGCCCCCACTCAGAAGCGCGCCGGTTGGATGAACAAAATCTACCCGCTGGCGGAGACTGCGCTGAATAATGTCTCGCACGTCCGCCGCCATCTGGTCCGGGTCTATCTGCATAATCTCTGGCGGGGTGCGCGGCAAGTCGCCAAAAGGAGTCAACCGACCCTGGCTATCCATATAATGACCGGCTGGAAATTCATAAACCGTATGGGTGACAGCCAGGATACTTTTTAGCTCGGAGGCCAGGTAAAGCGTACTGTTGTGGCGACCGTAAAAAAGTGTTTTGATACCCAATAAATCTCTGGCAGCAAATAATTCTTCGCCATCGGAAATCACCAGGGCAAAGATAGCGTCATCCAGGTATTGAAACATTTCACCACCGTGCTGTTGATACAGGTGAAGCAGTAGTTCATCTTCTCTGAAAAGTTCATCAGTAAGAAGATGTTTTTTGACCAACGTTTCCCGGTTGCCGATTTGCCCATCGAAACAAATCCGCAAATTTCCGTTTTGGGAGTTAGTGAAGGGAATTTGACCTCCGTTTTGACCGGGGGCAACATCTGCGTTAAGATGGTTTTGAGCCATGATAATGCGTTTGTGCGCCCAGATTCCAAAAACGTGGGGGCCTCGATGCGCTATTCTATTGAACATGGCCTCTAATTTTTCACGATTCGGCTGACCGTACGCCACCGCTAAACCGCTCATGTTTAT
>JAFGDY010000123.1 GCA_016931895.1 Anaerolineae bacterium | reverse complement strand
GGAACCGAAAATTACAGTTTTTTTACCCCAGATTTGTACTGTCAAAGCCAAAAATTACGCAAATACAGGGGGTATACGCTACTGAATAATTCTTCATCTCACTATGAACATGAAAGGAGCTTACCATGGGCGATCAAGTATATAAAACAATTGAACTGACCGGCACTTCTGCCACCAGTATGGAGGAGGCGGTTAATACGGCTCTGGCCAAGGCCGGGGAAAGCGTGCGCCAGATGCGCTGGTTTGAGGTGGTGGAGATACGGGGGACCATTGGCGACAATAAAGTCGGTCAATGGCAGGTCACTCTTAAAATTGGCTTTTCGGTAGAAGACTGAATCCATTACCCAAAATGAGCCAACAAAAAGGCGACTGTATTGCCCGCAGTCGCCTTTTGCATGCAAAAGCTCAGCACTATCCTCGCTCAAACATTTCCTGAAATTTCATGGCCAGCATCACATCTCCTTCCACCTTTATCTTGCCCGCCATAAACAGGTTCATGGGATTGGCCTGGCCATTGACCAGGGCTACGTAATCACTCGCCGCCATTCTGAGGGCCAGATTGGGTGAATCAATTTGGCCTTCACTCACCGAGATTTGGCCATCGGCAATTTTGAGGGCCCACTGCCCGCCCCCTTCGCCATTAAGGTCTATCAGAATGGTTTTGTTAAGCCCGGCCGCTTTATCAGGCAAAAAGGCTGCGGGCATTTTGGCAAAGATTTCTTGTACATCATCAGCGACACTCATGATTGGTCTCCTTGGAAAAGGTGATGGCAATTATGCTTCTTAGTATAACCCAACTCGCGTTACCCTGTCAACGAACACAAAAACTTTCGTTTGACCGGAGTCTGTCCCAATTTTTAGACCATAGGGTAGGGACAATGCCCTGTCCCTACCGCCAAAATTTTGGGACGCACCCGTTTGACCCTGCCAAATTGACGATACCAGAGCAAATCAGTAGAATAAGCCGAATTCAAGTCTGTCACTCTATAGTTCCAGGAGACATCCCATGGAGTTGAAAGTAACACCCTGGCATAAAGAAACACCGCCCACCGAAGAAGAATTACGCGCTCCCTTAGAAGAGCAGCAACTCAAGGTTTATCGCTGGTCAAACGCCCCGGAAGACGTTTATGCCAGCCATACGCACGGTTATCATAAGATTATATGTGTGGTCAAAGGGAGTATTCGCTTTGATTTGTCCACCCGGCATGAAACATTCCATCTGAAAGCCGGCGATCAACTTGAATTACCGGCCGGCTTGCGGCATAGCGCCATTGTTGGCCCGGATGGGGTTACTTGCCTTGAGGCGCACATTTACTAAAATCTGCTCTGAGGGAGGGCCATCAAATGACCGACGAAGCAGCACCCACCTACTACCTGACCATTCCAGATCTTCCGGTTGACGAACGTCCACGGGAACGACTAAAAAATTATGGCGCGTCGGCGTTATCCAATGCCGAATTACTGGCTATTTTGTTAAGAGTGGGCGCGCCTGGCGAAAATGCCGTGAACCTGGGCACCCGTTTACTCATTGAATTTGGCGGTTTAGCCGGACTGGCCAAAGTTGGTTTTCATGAACTAACAGAGGTCAAAGGATTAGGCCTGGCCAAAACGGCCCAACTCAAAGCATCGCTGGAGTTGGGCCGGCGTTTGCTCCTGGCCTCACCCGATGCGCGACCTCAAATCACTTGCCCCGCCGATGTGGCCAATCTTCTGATGCTGGAAATGGGCTGCCTGGAACAGGAAAACCTGCGGGTGCTGCTGCTTGATACCAAAAACAGGGTGTTGGGCAATAAAACCATTTATGTAGGCAATGTTAATAGTTCAATCATCCGCATCGGCGAGGTTTTCCGCGAGGCAGTGAGGCACAACGCCACCGCTTTGATTTTGGCGCATAATCATCCCTCCGGCGACCCCACCCCTTCGCCGGAAGACGTTCAGGTGACGCGCTCGGTGGTGGAAGCCGGTGTGTTGCTGGGCATTGAGGTCCTGGATCACCTGGTCATTGGTCATCAGCGTTTTGTCAGCCTGAAAGAACGCGGCTTGGGATTTGATGGTTAAAAATGGCGTCTGCCTCATACTTTACAAATCAGCAGCCAAATGTTATACTTTGACCCGTTAATCCGAAACTAACTTCCAGCAAAGCTATCAAGAGAAAAGGATTATCCTATGGCTTTTCCACGTGACGGTACTAACCCCATCGCCTGGCGCATTGAACAAATGAACGAGCGCATCCGCTCGGCCAAAGGGCAAGACCTCTATCTTTATTTGCAACCAGCCGAGGCCATAGATGGTATGTATGTGACCATCAATGGCCGCAAAATGCTACAGTTTGCCTCTTATGCTTATCTGAACCTGCTGGGCCATCCCAAAATTCAAGCTGCGGCTCGCGCCGCTTTGGACGAATTTGGCTCCGGCACGCACGGGGTTCGCATTTTGGCCGGGACCACCCGGCTGCATGTTGAACTGGAAGAAACCATTGCCCGCTTCAAAAAAACCGAAGACGCCATGGCCCTGGCCAGCGGCTATGTAACCAACCTGGGCACCATCGCGGCTTTGCTTGGTCGCGGCGATGTGGTTATCTCCGACAAACTCAACCACGCCAGTATTGTGGATGGCTGCCTGCTCTCTCGCTCCAAGTTCACCCGGTTTGAACACAACAACATGGAATCGTTGGAGAAGGCGCTGGCCGAAGTTCCCCCCAAAGCCGGTAAATTAGTGGTCACCGACGCCGTTTTTAGCATGGACGGCGATATTGTCAACCTGCCTGAAATGATTCGCCTGTGCAAAAAGTACGATGCCTTGTTAATGGTAGACGAAGCCCACTCGGTAGGGGTATTGGGTAAAACTGGCCATGGGATTGTGGAATATTTTGGCCTGGAGGGGGACGATATTGACATTCACATGGGCACTCTCAGCAAAACCATTCCCAGCATTGGCGGCTACATTGCCGGGCGTTCAGAGTTGATCACCTATCTACGGCACACTATTCGCTCCTTTGTCTTTTCTGCCGCTTTGCCCCCGGCCTCGGCCGCCGCAGCCAAAGCCTCTTTTGACGTTATTGAGGAGGAACCGGAACGGGTGCAGGCGCTCCAGGCCAATGTGGACTATTTTATCAAAGGCCTGCAAGAACGCGGCTTTAACACCCTCAACAGCGAAACGCCCATTGTGCCTATCATTGCCGGCGATGACGAGCGGGCCTGGTTGATGGCCAAATTGTCCCAGGAAAAAGACATTTTTGTTCTGCCGGTTGTTTCTCCGGCCGTGCCGGCCAATACCAGCCGCCTGAGAGCCAATGTTACCGCCGGACATACCATCGCCGAAATTGAACGAGCCATGGATATTTTTGAAGAGGCAGGCAAGGCGGTCGGCGTGTTAGCTGGTTAGCATAGAGGGAAAAACAATTGACTCTAAACAAAGGCCGTCTACCGCGTTGCGGTGCAACCAAACGGCCTTTCTTATTTGGCAGGTGATTAAGCAGGAGCGCGCCCGTGGCCGTCAGCGTCAAAATAATTCTGAATCCGGTCAGTGGCCGCTGGTCAGAGCAGGTTAAAATAGACAAGCTCAAGCCGGCGCTTCTGGTCGCCGGCCTTGACTATGCGCTTGAAACAAGCAAGAGCATAGACCACTGCCTTGAATTGGCCGCCCGGGCCCGGCAAGAGGGCTGGCCGGTGGTGGTGGCCGCCGGCGGCGATAGCACCATCAGCAGCGTGGCCAACGGCTTAATTCAGGCCGGAGGAGAAAACGAAGTGGGCACCCTGGGCATTATCCCCTTTGGCACGGCCAATGATCTGGCCGACATGCTGGGCCTGCCCCGCGATACCACCGCTGCCTGCCGGCGCCTGGCGGCCGGTAACACCCGGCTGATTGACGTAGGCCAGGTCAATGGCCGCTACTTTGTCAACAATTCGGCCATTGGCCTGGAGCCAATGGTCACCCTAACCCAGGACCAAATGCGCTGGGTGAAAGGAGAACTGCGTTATCTGCTGGCGGCGCTGAAAGTTATTGCGACCGCCGCCGCCTGGTCAATGCGCCTGACCTGGGATAGCGGCGAATACACCGGCCCGGCGGTGCTGGTTTCGGTAGGCAACAGCCCCCGGACCGGCGGCGTTTTTTATATGACCCCCAAAGCCGTGCTGGACGATGGCCTGTTGGATTTTGTATATGCCCAAGGTCTCAATCGCCGGGAATTGCTGACACTCTTACCCAAAACCTTCAAAGGCGAACATATTCATCATCCCCGGGTGGCCAACCTAAAAACAACATTTCTGGCTATCACCACCTCGCCCGGCACCCCCATCCAGGCCGATGGCGAAGTATTTGCCAAAAACGCCATCGAAATCAACTACCGGATCATTCCCCAAAAATTACGGGTAATCGTTTGAGCGCAAAACGCAAGCCATTAAGTGTTATTTACAATCTCTAATTTCTCATTTCTCATTGACTATGCTCCCTCAGTGGTTCATCAAACTCGGCTTTCATCTGTTATATTATCAAATGGCCTGGACCTACGACCTGGTGGCCTGGTCTGTTTCCTTTGGCCAATGGTCGGCCTGGCGACGGCTGGCCCTGCAATTTATGCGGCCGGGGCCAACCTTAGAACTGGCCTATGGCACCGGCGCTTTTTTTATTGACATGCTGGAAGCGGGCTACCGGCCGGTGGGCATTGACCTCTCGCCCTATATGGCCCGCCTGGCCGGCCACCGGCTCCGCCGCCACCAGTACGCCCTGCCTCTCAGCCGGGCCAAGGCCCAGGGGATTCCTTTTCCGGCCAATTATTTTTATAACGTTGTGGCCACCTTTCCCACCGATTATATGATGGCAGAGCAAACCCTTGCGGAGATCAACCGGGTTTTAAAAACCCCTCAGGCCGGCTCTCCCCCTGGCCGGCTGGTGGTAGTGGCCGAAGGACAACTGCGCGGCCCCTGGCCCCTGCGTCCGTTGTTGGATTGGCTCTACCGGGTAACCGGCCAGCGCGACCTTCCCCGCCATAAAGCCCTCACCTTGCTGGCGCAGCACAACTTTGCGGGTCGTTGGGAAAAGGTAGAAGTAGAGGGAGCGATTGCCCATCTGGTTATTGCCGACAAAACGTAAAACAAGCAGTTAGCTACGTCGGCTTCCTATTTTCTTTAACCCCCACCCAATGGTATAATGAGCCGCGGTATAGTTAGCCGGCCGGGCGCATCACGCCTGATGACTCTATCTGGCCGGACCCTGGAGTTTTTATTTTGAGCGAGATAACCAATCCCTACCGGCCGGATGAGCCGGTTGTAGATTCAACCATGCTTTTTGGGCGGCAAGATGCAGCCGATTGGCTTGAATTGCAGATAACCAATAACGCCCGCACGCTGGTTTTTACCGGACAGCCTCTCATTGGCAAAACCTCATTTATCAAACACGCGGGCGTCCTGCAAAATTTCAGTGCCGTTAACTTGCTGGTCTCCCTGCTGGAGCCGCCAAGCTTTCCCCAAGCGGCTATGGACAAAAAGAAAAAACAGCCCCCCGACGGGCACAAAGGGCAACTGGCTATTGACGCCATCTTACAACAAGTTATTGAACAACTGATACCCCAGTTGACACAACTCCATCTGGTAAATCCTCAACCCATTGACGCCGCTATGCCCCCCACCACCGTCCTGCACAATTTGTTTGCCCAGGCTAACCGGCAGGTGGGCCAAAATCGCCCCATCCTGTATCTTGACAACCTGCATCTTCTTATTACCGAGGACCGGGCCTTGTTAGCCACCTTTCTATCTGCGTTCATCCCGGTGTTAGATGTTTGTCCGCCGCTCCACCTGGTTTTCACCGTTAATCAGGACAAATTAAAAAACATGCGGCATCCTTTGCTGGATGCCGCGCCTACATTTAGCCTGACCCCCCTCACCGCCGACGCCTCGGTTAACATGATTACCCAGCCGGTGCGGCACATCCTGCGTTTTGATTACGGCATTCCCCGGCGCATTGCCGAAGTTAACTCCCACCATCCCTACTATCTCTGCCTGTTCTGCCACACTCTACTCAAGCGGCAGGGACATGACGGCTGGGTCAATCAACGGGATTTCGACTCGGTGTTAGGGGAAGTTCTGGACTCGCCCATTGAGCCGTTTAAACAAATCTGGGAAGAATCGAGTTGGGCCGAACGAGCCGTGCTGGCCGGTATGGCCGCCATGCAAGGCAAACACGGCCCTATGACCCAGGAAGAGGTAATCCGTTTTTTACAGCGCCAAAATGATGCCGTTATCCCCGAAGTGGTGGTGGAAGCTCTGCAAACCCTGGCCGAGCGAGGCGTACTCACGCCAATGGGCGCAGTCAGTTACCGTTTTTACGTTGAACTGTTACGCTTTTGGCTGCGCGAATACACCCAGCCCGCCGAAACCCTCAAAGAAGTGGATTGGGGACGCCTGGCCTCGCAGAGCAAAACGCGCGCCCAAAAATCTCAATCGCCAACCGCGGCCCAGTCTCGCCAGGCGGCCAGGGAAACCCGGCCAACCAGAAGGCGCATCTTTTGGCCGGTGTTCCTCGTTTTATTGATCATAGTGTGTTTACTGGCCGGCGGCGGTATTCTTGCCGCTCAATTTTTTAACGTGCCCTTGGCTTTTTTGTCCACGCCCACAGCGACCCCCACGGCCACGCCCAAAAGTCTAACCGGAGCAGCTACCACCGGCCCCCTCACCCCCAACGCTCCGGCGGAACCAACAGCCACCCCTACGCCCACCCCGGCGCTGGTGGTCAAACGCACCCTGCCTTCCATCACCTACATGGGGCGGGATATTGGCCAGAGTTGGCGCATTTACGTAATGGACGCGGACGGCTCAAACGTCACCCCCCTCTCCCCGGAAGGAGTGGACGGCACCGCGCCCACTTGGTCGCCCGATGGCCAGCGGATAGCCTTTGTTTCCCAACGCGACGGCAATCGAGAAATTTATGTAATGGAGGCCAACTGCGCCAGCCTGCCCAAAGGATGCGGCCCATCGGCCGTCAACGTTACCCGCCACCCGGCAGACGATTGGACCCCCGCCTGGTCGCCCGACGGGGCGCAACTGGCCTTTTCCTCCCTGCGCGAGGGCAGTTGGGAAATTTTTATCATGGACACGGCCTGCCTGGACGTCCCCGAAACGTGCCGGGATAACCTAACTCAAATCACAACCGATGGCAACCTTAATATCTCGCCGGTCTGGTCGCCGGACGGCAGCCGCCTGGCCTTTAATAGTAAAGCGAGCGGTA
Organism: Anaerolineae bacterium; assembly: GCA_016931895.1. Classification (NCBI taxonomy): domain Bacteria; kingdom Bacillati; phylum Chloroflexota; class Anaerolineae; species Anaerolineae bacterium. Next base: position 24,390 of record JAFGDY010000123.1, on the reverse strand, counting down.
ATTGGGATATTTACACCATGACCCCTACTGGCTCCGACATCCGACAGATTACGACCGCCCCGGGCAATGACCTATCGCCGGCCTGGTCGCCCGACGGGACGCAGATTGCCTACGAAGCCAATCAAGAGGGTAATGTAGAAATCTATATCATTGACGCTAACGGCGGCGGGCCGCCTCAAAATATATCCAATGTTTCCACCGCCAATGATCACGGCCCAACCTGGTCGCCCGACGGCCAATTTCTTGTTTTCTATTCCAACCGCGAGGGCAATTGGGACATCTTCTCAATCTCGCTCGACGGCCAAAACGTCACCAATCTCACCCAAACCCCCAACCCAGATGATCCCCAAACCCCCTACCGTGACGAGCAAACGCCGGCCTGGCGGCCTTAAAAAAGCGGCCACCAAATTCAACTTGTCACAGAGGTTCAATTGATGCTATAATGTGTTCTACAAATAAATTCCGGGAGTCACTGGTATGCCAACGTTAGAAGAAGCCGTCACCGTTATCAGAGCGGGCAACAGAGAAGAAGGTCGCCTGATTCTTGAAGAGATTCTGGAAACCGACGAAAGCAACGAAGATATTTGGTTATGGTTGAGTTCAGTGGTTGATTCCGATGAAGACCGCGAAATCTGTTTGGAAAATGTGCTTGCTTTGAACCCGGATAACGTTGTAGCCCAGCGAGGCCTGGAAGCCTTACGCGCCGGCACTTTTAACGTACACCACATAACCGGGGCCATTATTGAGGAACAGGAAACTGAGGAAGAGGAAGAAACTCTCTCTGAGGCCACTTTTTTGGATGAATTTACCCTGGCCGGCGAAGCTGCGGAAGAAGAGGATCTTGATTATCCCAGCACCATGAAGTCATTTAAAAAATCCGCCAAAAAAGGTGGGCCAAATATTAGGCTTATCTTATTGGTGGCCCTGGTGCTGTGTATTGTGTTGGCCCTGGGTGGAACGGCTGCTTATAATCTATTTTTGGGGGGCGAGAATGGCGGGGTTGAGCCGACCCCGGCGCAACCGGCTCTCGAAACTCCGGCTGAAGAAGGCCAACCGGAAGCGCCTCCCACCGAAACGCCGCTGCCCACCGATACCCCCACGGCCACGGTCACGCCGTTTAAACTGCCTACTCCCAAACCAACCGCCGCTCCTTCGCCTACCGCTACCATTGTTGTTTCACCAACCTCCCCGGTAAAATAAAAAAAAGGCTTTGACCTCTGATGTTCTTGAAGGGAGACAAAGATTACACTTTGTCCCCCTTCTTGCTATCTCTAATTCCTTAGAGTATACTGCTCAGTCACTACACCTGTTTGAGAAGAATCTTGAAGGCAAAATTATTTTTATACGTTATCCTGTTATTGCTGGCCCTAACTATCCAACCGCGCCTCATCTCGGCGCAAGATTTTCCCAGGGTTTGCCTGGAGGACCCGGCAAACATCATGCCCAACTGCAAGTTTGATAACGGCCTGGATGGTTGGCAAACTTTTACCGAAAACGGCACGGCAGATTTTTCGGTATTGCAGGGCGGCGGCGAATGCCACGCGCCCCTCTGCCCGGCTGCTTATATTGTCACCGAAAGTCATTTTGTGGGAGGAATTTACCAACAAGTGTCGGTTGTCGCCGGTAATACCTACTACGCCAATATCAATTGGCTGGTGTTTGACTCGCTGGTAAATGACGCTTCCATTAATAATGCCGTCGGCGGCGGCATCGGTCGTCGTTTGGGGATAGACCCTTCCGGCGGTACCGACTCGCGCTCGCCAAATATAATTTGGGGGCCTGACAATTGGCGCAGCGATTGTAAAACCTGCGAGGCCGAGTATGTTGTCGCCACCGCCCAGGCCGATACCATTACTGTATTTGTTAGAATTGAGGACACCTGGCGATTACGCGCGGCCGAAAAAGGTTATAGCGTTCCACCTGGCAAAAAAGACCAATTCTGGCTGGATGAAATAGGTTTAAAACAAGTGGAGGGCGATGCGATAGCCTTAACCAACCCCACCGAACCACCGCCCACCGATACGCCTGCGCCACCGCCAACGGATACACCCCCAGCCGAGCCGCCTACCAATACGCCTGTCCCGGCCACCAATACTCCTGCCCCGCCTGCCGAGACGCCAGCGCAAATTGCCCAGGCAGAATCCGGACCGGAAGCTCAACCTGTCTCGCCCCTGCCAACCCTTACCGCCGCCAATGCGGCAGCAGCCCCCCCGCCCACCCTTACCCCCACCGTGCCGCCGCTGCCCACCAACACGCCTTCTTCAGAACGGCCAATACCAACCCCTACCCGTTACCACCGCTCTACCCCCACCCCGGCTGCCGCTTCTATTGCGCCGCTTGAACTCGTGGGCGTGGCGGGCACCACCATTTGCGCCGGCGGCGTCATTCTTGTAATTATCGCCGCAGTTATCGCCGGGTTGGTTTGGCTGTACCGGCTGGGTTGGGGCAATATAGACGACTATGAATCCGGCCAGGATTTTGATGATGACGACGAAATAGTGGTTGAAATTGTTGAAGACGAAGATTAAGGAAGAAAAAAATGTCCACCGACAACTTACCCGCCCAACCACCCGCGACCATCTCCCTGCAATGTATTCGCTGCCAAAATTCATATCCGGCCGATAAAGTTCGCTACCTGTGCGACTGTGGCGGCCTGCTAGATGTGTGGCATGATCTGGAGGCGTTGCGCCCGCAAATTAGCCGGGGCCTTTTTGATGGCCGGCTGAGCGGCGCCCCCGGCCCCCGGGTTGCGCCCACGGCCAACTCCGGCGTTTGGCGCTATCGCGAAATCATCCTTCCGGCTACGGTCAACACTATCGTTTCCCGGCCCGAAGGCAACACCACCCTGTACGAACACCCCCGCCTGTCCAAATGGGTCGGTTCAGACCGTCTCTTTCTCAAACACGAAGGCGAGAATCCCACCGGCTCTTTCAAAGATCGGGGCATGACCGTGGGAGTAACCCAGGCCAAATTGATCGGGGCCAAAGCGGTGGCCTGCGCCTCTACCGGCAACACCTCCGCTTCCCTGGCGGCCTATGCGGCTCTGGCCGACATTCCGGCCTTAATTTTTATTCCTGCCGGAAAAATCGCCGCGGGGAAATTGGCCCAGGCTTTGGCCTACGGGGCGCACACCTTGCAAATCCAGGGTGATTTTGACGACGCTATGACACTGGTTCGCCAAGTTTGCGACGAACTGGGCATTTATCTGCTCAACTCGCTCAACCCCTTCCGCCTGGAAGGTCAAAAATCTATTGTGTTTGAAATTCTCCAGGGGTTTCAGTGGCAGCCGCCCGATTGGATTGTGCTGCCCGCCGGCAACCTGGGCAATACCGCCGCCTTTGGCAAAGCCCTGTACGAAGCCCAACAACTGGGCCTGGTGGAACGCATTCCGCGCCTTGTCGCGGTGCAGGCCGAAGGGGCCAGCCCCTTCTACCAGAGTTACCAGCACAACTTTGTTGAGCGCAAAACCGTCAAGGCCCAAACCGTTGCCACGGCCATTCGTATCGGCAACCCGGTCAGCTATGAGCGTGCCATCCGTACCCTGGGCTGGACCGATGGTTTGGTGATCACAGTAACCGACGATGAAATCATGGACGCCAAAGCCATAGTGGATGGGGTGGGCATTGGCTGCGAACCGGCCTCGGCGGCCTCGGTGGCCGGTATTCGCCAACTGATTGCCGCCGGGGTCATCAAACCGGAAGAAACCGTCATCGGCATTCTCACCGGCAACCTGCTCAAAGACCCCACCGCCACGGTTGATTACCATACCGGGGCCTGGCCCAACGCTCAATTCGCCAATCAGCCGGTGCAAATAGCCGCAGATCTGGCGGCGGTACGAAAGGTACTGGAGAAACGGTTATGAACGAGGAGGCAGGAACATCAATAACTTCCGGCCATTCTCTTTTTGCGGCAGCAGAATATACCCGATAGACCCATTTTTGCTCCACGGGAATTGACCAAGTCCCCTATTGGCCTGAATGGCTAAACAAATTTGGATCGAGTATGCAATTGCCTTACCTGGGAATTGACAAGAATGAACTTGTCCGGTATAGTTTATAATAGTAGGACGAAGAAAGTATCTGTTCGGTTTTTGAAGCGACCACCAGATCTTTGGGTGGTCGCTTTTTTCTTGCGGTGAACCTCTTTGACCTATGTCTCTATCAAATTTCAATATGAGTAAGAATAAGGAGAATAACAACATAATGTCTGAACGAATTATCGGTACCGTCAAGTGGTTCAACGCCGGTAAAGGGTATGGGTTTATTGAACAGGAGAATGGGGAAGATGTTTTTGTGCATTACTCTGCGCTCCAGTCTGAAGGCTTTCGCTCCCTGGCTGAAGGTCAGCGCGTTGAGTTTAGCGTTGAGCAGGGGCCTAAGGGCCTCCAGGCCAGCAACGTTGTAGCCCGGTAGCCTCAATTATTAAAAGGAATTGATTATGAATAAAAAACTTTACGTAGGTAATCTCAGTTACGAAACAACCGAAGCCGAACTGCAGAAATTGTTTATCGAGGTGGGGCCGGTTGTATCAGCCACCATCATTACCGACCGATCTTCGGGCCGGTCCAAGGGCTTTGGTTTTATCGAGATGGAAACTGAACAGGCTGCTCAAGAGGCCATTGAACGGTTGAATAATCAGGAAATCAATCAGCGCAGCATCACCGTTAGTGAAGCGCGCCCTCCCAAAGAACGTTCTTTTGGAGGAGGGGAAAGACGTAGTGGCCCAGGTGGTGGGCGCGGTAGGTCCTCTCGCGGTGGCGACCGCCGCCGTTATTAAAGCCTATTGAGCGTAACGTTGGTACTCAAAAGAGCGCGGGGAGAATCTCCGCGCTCTTGTATTTGGGTGTGAGTGGCAGAGTACAAGGTGAAAAACTCTGTTGAGAGAAAGGTGAAAAGGATGACACAAGCAAAAAATGGTGATACAGTTAAGATTCACTACACCGGCAAATTTGAAGATGGCACAGAATTTGCCACCTCGATAAATGACGGCCCTTTGCAATTTACAATAGGCCAAGGAGAGGCCATCCCCGGTCTTGAACAGGCCGTCATAGGTATGAGTCCGGGCGAATCAAAAACCGCAGAAATTTTGGCCGCACAAGCTTATGGTCCGTACCAGAAGAGTAAGGTGAGAGAAGTCAATCGAGATCAATTTCCGCCGCACCTAAACTTACAGGTTGGTAAGATTCTGACAACGCGTAAAGCTAATGGTGATAAAGTGAGACATATTGTGACGACTGTATCTGAAACAAACGTAACTATAGATGCAAATCATCCTTTAGCCGGGGAAGATCTAATTTTTGACATTCAGCTCATAGAGATTGTTTAAACAGTGGATGTTAAAGAGAGAAATGATTCGCCTGAAAAAGGTGTTGACGGCAGGTGGGGTAAAGCAATTAGATTCTGTTGCCATTTGCCCAAAAATGTCATTCCCAGGAGCGAAGCAACAAGGAAATTCCGGCAACAAAAACAAATCAAGTCCAAAACAGGAGATGCTTCGCTCCCTCTGTTCGCTCAGACCTGACCTGAACAAAACCGAGGGAGCAGCCGAAGGAATGACCTAATCCGAAATGTCAACAGAATCTAAAAACTGAATTTTCTGATTTGACGATACTGCCACTTATAACCCAGCCATATAGCCCTGTTTATGCGGTCTTGCCCTATTCCGATTGCCGGATTGTCGTTTTTGTGATAAGCTGAAATTATTCCACATCAACAAGCAACGGCATCATTTTCCCTTTTGAGAACCATATCAAAAGGCATTAACCGGAAAAAACCGATTTAACTCCCGCTTAAACAGGAGGAAGCATGTATCCCCGCAAAACCCTCGCCGATTTTTTAGGTGATCGGGTTATCTACCGCAGCCTCACCCCATCCGACCCGGATTTACCCAAACTGGCCGACATCTGGCCGGAGCTGGGGCTGGAGAGTTTCCGCATCCCGCGCAAAACCGAGCCAATTTACGCCGCCGCGGCCTATCGTTTTTTGCAAGCGGCCCAGGCCAAACGGGGGCTGCCGCCCCTCAAACGTCTGCTCTTTATTGGCGACACGCCGATGAACGACGGCACCTCGGCCAGAAATTTGGGGGAACACTTGCCGATGCGCGGTTTTATCGGTCACGAAAAGTTAACCGAGGAAAAACGGATTAACCTGGAAGGCTCGTTGATGCTGGCCAACCGCTGGCAGGCCGTCACCGATTTTTTGGAATGGGCGCAGGCTGAAGGCTTTGTTTTTGACGCGCAAACCGCCCTGGTGCTTGATTTAGACAAAACCACTTTTGGTCCACGCGGGCGCAACGACAAGGCCATTGACCAGGCCCGCGTCACCGCCCTCCAACTGACCGTAGCCGGAGCGCTGGGCAACAATTTTGACCAAGACGCCCTGCACGCCGTTTATGCCGAACTCAACCAGATCAAACATCACCCCTTCACCCGCGATAATCAAGATTACCTGGCCTATATCTGCTTAATGGTAGTGAGCCAAATTTATACCGCCCAACGCCTGTGGGCCGACCTGGAAAGCGGCCGGCTGAGCGGCATCCATCAATTTGTTACCCTCTGCGACGCCCGCCAGGCTCAAATGAGCAATGGCCTCCGCGCAGCGCATCGTGAAGTCACCGGCAATATGGCCAAAAATGATCCCACGCCCTTTAAGAGCTTCCGGCTTCAGGAATATCAGGCCACCATCGCCTTGATGGACTTTCTGCCCGACGATACCCCTGAAACAGCCTTACTGGCCCAGGAAATCACCATGACGGGCGAGGTAGTGGAAATCACCAGACAGTTGGCCACCCAGGGCGTTCTCACTTTTGGCCTCAGCGACAAACCCGATGAAGCCTCTATCCCCTCCCCGGAAGCTGCCGCCCAGGGTGCCTTACCCCTGCATCGCGTAACAATGAAGGTAGTGGTTTTCTGACCAGATTGGTCCAACGTTGGAAAACGAAGCCTTACCCCTGCATCGCGTAACAATGAAGGTAGTGGGGGCACTTGACAGAAGTTGAGATTGGGTTGGGATAAGATTATGGAGGAAGCATGGCCTCCTCCAGAGTGACTCAATTCTACTGGATTTGATAGCAAGTCAGGCCTCTTTATCATCATAAACAAATAGAATAGCTCAGGAGGGACTCAAAATGGCGACAGAGCAAACTCTCAATGTTGAACCAACTAACGCCTCTGGCAAAGGCGCAGGCCGGATTATTTTTGGATTAGCCCTTTTGGCGCCGGCCATTCTCTGCTGCATCAGCGAGCTGGCCGTGCCCACCCTCAAAACCCTTATCACCAGTCTGCAAAAGACAGGTCCGCTGGGGCAAGAGGCTGAGTTTGTGGGCCTGGAAAATTATTCTCGTTTGTTCCAGGACGAAGTGTTTGCCAGAGCGTGGGGGTTCACCCTGTCCTGGCTGCTGGTGCGGCTGCTGGTAGTAGCGGTGGCGCCGCTGCTGCTGGCCCTGATTGTTAATCAATTTGGCCGCTGGGCGCGGATTCCCCTCCGGCTGTTGTATACAATTCCGGTGGTTCTATTTGTGCCGGTGATGATGGCCATAGCCTGGCTGCTGGCCCTTCATCCCGGTTTTGGCCTCTTCCAGGGACAAGCCCTCCTGGCAAATCGAGAACAGGTGCGGCAAACTGTCCTGTCAATTGATGCGCTCTACGTGTTGGGGCTGGCCAGTGGCATAGGTCTGGTTGTTTATCTGGCGGCGCTGCGCTTTCAGGATGAAGCAGCGCCCTCGCGCCGGAAAGCCCTCATTCCCTTGGGGGCCAGTTGGCTCATCGGCCTGCTGGCCACCGGCGCGTTGACCCTCCAATCCTTCATCTGGAATCTTATCCTTACCGGCGGCGGCCCGGCCAATGCCACCACCACGTTGGGTCTTTATCAGTACAAAATGACTTTCCAACTTTTTAGATTCGGGCCAGGCGCAGCCGTGGCCAGTTTGAATTTGGCAATCGTGGCCCTGTTGGGAATAGCGGCAGGGTTGATTATCATATTTGCCGGGCTAAAACTAAAAACCTTCTCCCCGGGCCAGGGCAAAACTTTGTTAAGCGGTTTGAATAAGCCCCTGGCTATCATTTTATTGCTGCTTATCCTGCTTGTCAGTTTGGGTCTTGGCGCGCTCAGCGCGCTGCCCTTACTGTGGAACATGCTGGCCTCTCTCAAAACCCCGGCCGAACTGGCTCGAGCTTCAAGTCTATGGCCAGCTTCCCCCACCCTGGAAGCTTATGCCCAACTTGGGAAAATGATCCCCCTGGGCCGGGCCTTTATCAACTCAACGCTGCCGCCCCTGATCGCCTTGTTCTTGCTCCAACTGCCTGTGGCTTACCTGGGCGCGTTGGGCATTGGCGCGCTGCGTCCCCTGGGCCGGTGGAGCGAACTGCTCCTGCTGTTATTTAGTCCCTGGCTATTTGTCACCATTGGGCCGTTGAGCCTGCCGGCCTTTGAGGGAGCGCGCCAGGTCGGAACCCTGGATACATTCATCGGGTTGATCCCGCCTATTCTCATCAGCGTGCCCATTTTGTTCATTCTGACGTTATTTTTCAAGGGGCAAGCCCCCGGCTGGCAGGCCGCGCGAGCAGAGGGCCGGTCAGCGGCCGGCGCATTTTTTAAAAAATTGGTCCTACCCTCGCTGCCGTTGGTTGCCCTGCTGATATTCGTCGCGCTTTTTATTGGCTTGCAGGAAACGCTGTGGCCCTTGCTGGTGACCAGGGGACCGGAACACGGCCCTATTACCACCGCATTGCTTAGACTGCAAGGCCAGTTTAGTACCCACACACCGCTAATGGCTGCGGCTGTGACGTTATTTTGGCTGCTCTTCTCCCTACTTTTTTTGCTGATCTTTTGGGTTTTTCAAATCTTTTACCTGGAAAAATTGTCTTTATCCTGACCCAGACAAAGGTCGCGTTGCTTTCAAGCCAGAACTAAAAAGATTTTTGTCTATTCAGGCCATATTGCTCTGAGCGAGGAACAAGCGAAGAATCTCCATGCAGTATCAGCAGATCCAAATTTACGTAGGATGGCATCCCTATGCCGTCCGCTCATCACGCATAGAATGCGTGAGCTACTTCAAAATGCGTCTGGTATACAATAGTTAAATAAGGAAACAACCCTGATGTTACCAACAAAAATTGCCGTTATTGGCGCGGGCAGCGCTATTTTTGGCCTGAACACCGTAGCAGCCTTAATGAATAGCCAACGCTTGAAAGGCAGTCACCTGGCTTTGGTAGATCGCAATGCCCATACCCTGGACTTAATGGCCAAACTGGCCGAACGCCTCAACCAGGAGTGGGGCGCTGAAATGACACTCTCCACCCACACCCACCACGCCGAGGCGTTTGACGGCACCAAATTTGTGGTTTCGGCCATCGAGGTGCCGCCTCGGGAAAAGTTGTGGCGGCAAGACTACGAAATCACGCTCAAGTACGGTCTGCGTCAGCCCTACGCCGAAAACGGCGGGCCGGGTGGGTTTGCCCACGCGGCCCGAAACGTGAAGCCGCTGTTGGAAATTGTGCGGGATATGGAAAAAATCTGTCCCGAGGCCTGGTTCCTCAACTTTAGCAATCCTATGATTCGTATCTGCGATCTGATTGCCCGTTATAGCCAAATCAAAGTGGTGGGCCTATGTCATCAAATTATGGCCGGGTATGGGATGGTGGGGCTGGCCCTGGCCCAAGACCTGGACATTGAGGTGCCCCCAGGCCGGATTGATTGCCATGCCGATATTGCGACCTGGCCCAAGCTGCACAAGCTGGCGCAGCAGGCTACTGAAAAAATTGACATCAAAGCTGCCGGACTTAACCACTTCACCTGGATGTTGGACCTCCGTGATAAACGTACCGGCGAAAACCTATACCCCCTCTTTGCCAAACGCTGGGCGGCTATGGACCCAAGTTTTGAACCTCTCACCCGCCGCGTTTATGCCGCTTTTGGCCATTTTCCCATCCCCGGCGACGAGCACCTGTGCGAATACCTGCCCTGGCTCAGCGACCCCCTCACCAAACCGTGGAAAAAGTACGACGTGAGCCTTTATGATTGGGATTTCTTTGGCAAACGCCGCTCTAAAGGACACACTGAAATTGCCCAGATGGGTGATGGCCGGATGGACATAGACCATTTACGCCTGGTCAGCAGCGAAGGGGCGGTAGAGATTATTGAAAATGTAGCCGGCGCCGGCAACGAGTACCATCTGGCCGTGAATCTGCCCAACCGGGGACAAATTAAAAATCTGCCGCCGAGGGCCATTGTGGAAACGCCGGGAGTCATCACGGGCGCCGGCATCCAGCCGTTGACCATAGGCGCCCTGCCGGAAGGCATCGCCGAGCTGTGCCGCCGAGAAATCACCGTGGCCCAATTGGGCATTGATGCCATCGTTCAGGGCAACCGCCAACTGGCCCGGCAATGTCTGCTGCTCAGCCCGGGGGTCACCGACCTGGATGTCGCCCAACAAATTCTTGACGACTACCTGGAAACCTATCGCGAATACCTGCCGCAATTTTGGCAATGAGCCGCCAGGGATGGTCCGGCGGCCGTAACTCAAAATTCACCCTGTCGGGGGAAAATTTTAAGCCACCTTAAGTCAATTTGACATAAATAAACAAGGCAATTTAACAAGATTATGGCGTTTTGGTTGTCGCCCAGAACAAAGGGCCATTGTAAAGCAGGCAAAACCGTGCTATACTTTTTTAGGAAGTTATCTAAAAAAACAACTTCCCCGCATTGTCTATGTTTACAATTTTGCCTAAGCTCGCCCACAAGGGTACAATGTTAACAAGCAGCCAAAGGAGAGTTGGTAACTATGGCTAATATTCTTTATGCCGAAGACGACCGGGACTGTCGAGAACTTTTTGCCTTTAGCCTGAGACAAAAAGAGCATAGAGTACATGAGGCCATCAACGGCGCGCAGGCCGTCCAGATTGTGCGGGAGGAGCCGATAGATGTAGCTATTCTGGACGTGCGCATGCCTATGATGACGGGTTATGACGCGGCGCGGATCATCGCTCAAGAAGGGCCTGATATTCCCGTGGTTTTTTTAAGCGCCAAAGGCTTACGCCGGGAAGTGACGATGGGCTTTGAGTGCGGCCCGGCCGTGGTAGATTATCTGATCAAGCCGATCACGCCCCAACAACTGGTAGACCGCGTTGAAAATATTTTGGAAAGCTGCCGTATCCGCGGACTGGAAGCCGTACGCGAGGAGAATATGTCTCGCGAGTTAGCCGTTATTGAGTGGTAAGCGTGGCCCAGCAGAGTGAGAGTCTCCGGGCGGCGCTGGAACTTGCGCTTGGCCTTCTCCCCGAAGAAGACCTCCTTACTTTAACAAGAGTTGTCATTACCAAAGACTATCCGGCGGGTTCCATTATTTGTCGTGAGGGGGATTTGGAAGATATTTTTTATATCATCCAAGACGGCAAAGTTGCCTTTACCAAAAGAACCACCGACGGAGAACAATTTTTGGGCCTCAAAGGTAGGGGTGAGTTTTTTGGCGAACTGGGGGTGTTAGACCACGCCCCTCGCGCCGCCACGGTCCATGCCATTTCCGATTGCGCTTTGATTGAGATCCGGGAAGAAACCCTGGACCAAATCTTATCCCGTAACCCCTCGGTGGCGCGGGCCATTATGCGGGGCCTCACCCGTAGCATGCGCGATACCGATAAAATTACCATTGCCGAACTGCAACTTAAAAATTACGAATTAGCCAGAACCCTGGAAAATCTGCGGGCCGCCCAGGCGGAATTGCTGCGCCGGGAACGCCTGAAACGCGATCTTGAAATTGCGGCGCAGGTTCATAACAGTATCCTGCCCACCTCTTTTCCCCAAGTGCCCGGCTTTGAATTTGCGGCCGTGGCTCGACCGGCGCGTGAGATTGGCGGCGACCTTTACGACGTAGTGGATATGGGCGACAACCAGGTTGGCATTGTAATGGCCGACGCCTCCGGCAAGAGCGTGCAGGCGGCCATTTATATGGCCGTGGTTCGGGCTTTGTTTTTAAGCGAAACCAACGCCAGGCTCTCTCCATCCGAAACCGCCCACCGTATTCACAACCTCCTGATGAATGTCTCCACCGCCGAAATGTTTGTTACGGCTTTCTACGCCACCATAAACAGCAACACCCGCCAGATGAAATATGTCCGGGCCGGGCACGACCGGCCGGTGTATTATCACGCCGCCACAGGCGAGGTCAGTTTGCTTGACCCCCTGGGGCGTTTTTTGGGTTTATTGCCCGATTTGATTGTCGAAGAAGAGGAATTGACCATAAAAAAGGGGGATGTGCTGGTTTGTTACAGTGACGGCGTGACCGATGCGACTCACCCGGAGGACAATGAACTGTACGGCCTGGAACGTTTGTTGAAGATTGTCGCCAGAGAAGGCCACCGTTCTGCCCCGGAATTGGTAAACTTCATTATGAATGATATAGATCAATTCAGGGGCAGCGAGGAACAACCGGATGATCTGACCCTGTTGGTGACCAAAGCAATTTAGGGTTAAACATTGAAGGTTGCGGCTAAAGCGGCTTATAATAAAATAACTACCGTCCCCCATCACTACCGGCAGGGAGAAAGACATAGATGAAAAATACAGATTGGCATAATCAGCGAACAACGCCCACCCGTCGCCCGCGCCGTTTGGAAGAAGTGAGCACGGCTGAAGTGGGTGTGCCCATAGCCTGGGTGATCATTGGCGCGCTGGCCGGCCTGCTGGTCATTGGCCTGGTTGGATTGGGCGTGGTCAATATTGTCCGCAAACAAGCGATTACGCCAACACCGCCAACCATTCCCGGTTTGGCCCCCACCCAACCGGTTGCCGCCCAAGCCACACCCGAACCACAAGCTACCCCTACCATTCCCCCGGTGGTCACCTTGCCCCCTACCCCCAGCCCCAGCCCCAGCCCCACCGAAACTCCCCTGCCGGTTGCGCCCGACGAGTTAGCCCCAGGCGGTTACGCCCAGGTAACCGACACCGAAGGCGCCGGGCTTAGTCTCCGGGCCGGGCCGGGCACAAACAATGCCCGTTTGGCCACAGTGCCGGAAGGGTCTGTTTTATTGATTCTCGACGGCCCCCGGGACGATGAAAATCTGGAAAACTACACCTGGTGGTTTTTGCGCGATGCCGATGGCACGGAAGGCTGGGCGGTGCAAGGCTTTTTAAGGCCCAGTTTACCTCCCCCGGAACAATAGATTCCCTTGAGACCCTGTAGTTGATAATTGACAAATTTTAATTATAATGAGCGTCGCCGTTAAAAAGCGACGTTTTTTTGAATAGGATGAATATGTCTGGCCTTGAAAAAAAATTAGCCGACCTGCGGGCGGAAATCAATTATCACCTGTATCGTTATCACACCCTGGATGACCCGGTAATCAGCGACGCTGAATATGATCAACTGATGCATGAATTGCGCCAGCTTGAAGCCGAGCATCCCGAATTGATTACGCCCGACTCCCCTACCCAACGGGTCGGCGCAGCCCCGCTGGCCAATTTTGAAAAAGTTATTCATCCCATTCCCATGACCAGTTTGGGTAATGCCTTTAACGATGAGGATATGCATAACTGGTTGTCTCGCCTTAAGCGCCTGCTGCCAGAGGGGTTGACGGTTGCGGATTTGGAATTTGTTGTTGAACCCAAAATTGACGGCCTGGCCGTGGCCTTAACTTATGAAAACGGTTTGCTTGTGCAAGGAGCCACGCGGGGCAACGGCCTGGAAGGCGAAAATGTTACGGCCAACGTGCGCACGGTTAAAAACGTGCCGCTGCGTATCCCCACCACCTCGGCCGGCCCGTCTGCGCCGGATAAAATTGAAGTGCGCGGCGAGGTCTACATGCCGGTAGCCGCCTTTGAAAAGTTCAATCAACGGCAAATGGAAAAAGGCGAAAAAATATTTGCCAATCCCCGCAATGCGGCAGCCGGCTCGCTGCGGCAATTGGATAGCAAAATCACGGCGCAGCGTCCTCTGGCGATGTTTTGTTACGCCATTGGTTATGTAGAGGGCGCCAAGATCAACAGCCAAAAAGAGGCCCTGGATTATTTGAGCGCGCTGGGTTTTTCGGTAAACCCCGATATTCTCCTGGCGCACAATTTTCAGCACGCGCTTGATTTTATCCACACCTGGATGGAACGCCGCGATCAACTGCCCTACGACGCCGACGGGGCCGTGCTAAAAATTAATGATTTTGCCTTGCAGCAACAGTTGGGCGTGGTGGGCAATGCGCCGCGGTGGGCCATTGCCTATAAATTCCCGGCTCGCGAAGCCACCACCAAATTGTTGGAGATAAAAACCAATGTCGGTCGCACCGGCCAAATTACGCCTTACGCCAACCTGGAGCCGGTCAACATTGGCGGCGTAACCGTGCGCCAGGCCAGCTTGCACAACTTTGACGACCTGGCCAAAAAAGACATCCGTGAGGGCGACACGGTGGTGGTCAAACGGGCCGGCGATGTTATTCCCCAGGTGATTAAACCCATTCTTGACCTGCGCCCGCCCAACTCGCAGCCATACCAACCTCCCCTCCACTGTCCCGCCTGCGGCGAACCAATAACCCGGTTGGGCGACGAGATAGCCTTTTTCTGTGTAAACGCGGGCTGCCCCGCCCAACTGGTGCGCCAGATAGAATACTTTGTGTCTCGCAGCGCAATGGACATTGAGGGTTTTGGTATCAAAGTTGGCGAGCAATTAGCTCAGGAAGGTTTGCTCAAAGACATTGCCGATATTTACTTTTTGCGCCGGGAACAATTACTACAGCTAGAAGGATTTGCCGAGAAAAAGGTTGACAATCTCCTGGCCGCCATTGAAGCCAGCAAAGAGCAGCCGTTTGAACGGGTTCTCATTGGATTGGGGATTCGTTACGTGGGCAGCACGGTAGCCGGGTTGCTTATTGACACCTTTCCCTCGATTGACTACTTACAACAGGCCAGCCAGGCAGAATTGGAGGCCATTGAAGGCGTAGGGCCGCGGATTGCCGAATCAATTGAGGCGTGGTTCAAGCGTCCGGCCAACCATGCTTTGATTGAAAAACTGCGACGGGCGGGCGTTACCCTGGCGGCCCGGCCCGCCGAACAGCCGCAGCCATTGGCCGGATTGACTTTTGTAATTACCGGCGCTTTACCCACGTGGAGTCGTGACGAGGCAAAAGCTTTTATTGAGCGGCATGGCGGCAAAGTGACCGGTAGCGTGTCTCAAAAAACGGATTATCTGGTGGTAGGAGAGAAAGCGGGCAGCAAATTGACCAAAGCCCAATCCCTGGGAGTCGCCACTTTAGATGAAGCCGGCTTGAAAAAATTAGCCATAGACGCTGCAAACAGCGTAACTTAAAACCGATTTAGGTGTTGAACCAGAAGCGAAAATTTGTGAGGAGAACAAATGACTCGAATAGTTATCACCGGTATAGGGGCAATTACCCCTTTAGGCAGTGAGATAAAAACATTTTGGGAAAATATGAAAGCCGGCGTGTCGGGGGCTGACCGCGTGCGCAGTTTTGATGCCACCGGTTTTCCGGTCTCCATTGCTTGTGAGGTAACAGATTTTTACCCTCAAGAGCACATGGACAGGAAACTGGCCAAGCGGGTGGCGCGTTCTACCCAGTTTTCCATTGCTTCAGCCAAAAAGGCTGTGGCCGATGCCAATCTAAAAATCACCCCAGAAAACTCACCGCGGATAGGCGTAGTGTTTAATACCGGGGGGGGCGGCATGAGCGTGATGGAAGAAGGGGAGCGGCAGTTACTGGCCAGCGGCCCTCGTTCCATTAGCCCGTTTTTAGTGCCCAGCGTGATGCTCAATGCGGCTTCTTGCCTGGTTTCAATTGAATTAGGCACTACCGGCCCGCTCAACACATCGGCCCTGGCTTGCGCCAGCGGAAATTATGCCCTACTAGATGCCTTTTATATGATGAAACGGGGTGAAGCGGATGCCATCATTGCCGGCGGCACGGAATCAACCATCTCGCCCCTAATTTTGGCCTCGTTTGGCCGGATGGGGGCGCTCTCTTGCCGCAACGACGACCCCCAAAGAGCCAGCCGTCCCTTTGACAAAAACCGGGATGGGTTTGTGTTTGGAGAGGGCGCCGTGGCCTTTGTTCTGGAAACTGAGGAACATGCCAGAATGCGAGGCGCAAAAATTTACGCCGAAGTACTGGGTGGGCGTCTTACTTCCGACGCCTATCACTTGACCGCGCCCAAACCGGATGCGAGCAGTGCAGCCGCGGCTATGCAGGGCGCGCTGGACGCCAGTGGAAAATCATCAGACGAAGTGGACGCCATTTTTGCCCATGGCACCAGCACGCCTCTGGGCGACATGGCTGAAACCCTGGCTATCAAAAAAGTGTTTGGGGAGCGGGCTTACGAGGTGCCGATAACCGCCACCAAGTCTTTGGTAGGACATATGCTGGGCGCGGCCGGGGCCATTTCCGCCCTGGCCGCCGTCAAAACAATGGAAGAAGGCATTATTTGTCCCACCATCAATTATGAAATGCCAGACCCCGAATGTGACCTTGATTATGTACCCAATCAGCCCCGTCCACTCCAAGTTAACCTGGCTTTGGTCAATGCCTTTGGTTTTGGCGGTCAAAATGTGGTGGTGGCTCTGGGAAGATATCACCGGAACGGAAATGAATGAGCCGTACCTCTAAGGGCGTGTTCAAGAAGTAACTGAAGGATTTCTCGTTTCCAAACTGGAGTTTGAGCCCAAACAAATTTAGAAACGAGAAATCCGGTAACTCCCCCCCCTGCAAAAAACTCACCAAAAATAAAAAACCTGTCCCCCTTGAGGAGACAGGTCAGGTTAGAAAACAGAAGCTTAATCAAGAAAATCGCGCAACCGCCGGCTCCGGCGCGGATGGCGGAGTTTGCTCAGGGCTTTAGCCTCGATTTGCCGGATACGTTCACGGGTTACGCCAAATTTTTGGCCCACTTCTTCCAACGTATAGGCGCGTCCATCCTGCAAACCAAAACGCAGTTGCAATACTCGCCCTTCCCGGGCCGTTAAGGAGGCCAATACGTCTTCCACCCGCTCACACAACAGTTGCTGCACGGTAGAGTCGTCGGGAGCTGAATGATTATTATCCTCAATAAAATCGCCCAGGGTACTGTCGGTATCCTCGCCTACTTCCATTTCCAGGGAAAATGGGAATTGGGCCGCCTGGCGGATACGCTCTAATAACCGCAGGCTGACGCCCATGGCTTCCGCAATTTCCTCTTCGGTTGGCTCGTGGCCGTTCTTTTGGGTCAATTCGCGGGAAACGCGGGAGAGTTGGGTGATACGTTCGCCCATATGCACCGGCACCCGAATGGTGCGTCCCTGGTCCGACAGCGCCCGGCTGACTGCCTGGCGGATCCACCAGGTAGCATAGGTGCTGAATTTGAAGCCACGTTGGTACTCAAACTTCTCCACCGCCCGGATCAGGCCAATGTTCCCCTCCTGGATCAGGTCCATAAAGGAGACGCCATGCCCAATATATTTTTTGGCAATGCTCACGACCAATCTAAAATTGGCCTCAATGAGTTTGCGGCGGGCCTGGTGGCCCAGTTGTATTTCTTTTCTTAAACGTTCCGGGGAATGACCGTTGGGCCGAGTTTTATATTGAGCCAAACGCAAAGCCGCTTTTTTACCGCGCTCAATGGCTTTGGCCAATTGCACCTCTTCGGCCCCGGTTAAGAGAGGAATCCGGCTGATTTCCTTAAGATATAGAGCAACTGTATCATCAACATTAAAATCCAGATCAATATCGTCAGCAAAAACGTCTTCTTCATTTTCCTCACCCTCGTCTCTCCTGGCGTCCGCTTTGGTTACCTGGATGCCTTCTTCATCAAGGGCAAGGTACAATGCTTTGAGTTGCTCTAAATTATCTTTGATATCGGGAAAGGTATCAAAGATTTGATTTTGGGTTACAAATCCTTGATCCTGACCCTTGAGCACAAGATAATTCAATGGCTCTTGCGTCTCTGCATGAGCACAATCTGCTAACATTTTTAAAGCTCCCTTTCTCTGTTACCGCAAAATAAACAAAGTCTTAGGACAGACAATTCCACTTTGAATCAAGCGCCCCTGTTTAACCACTTTGTCCCCCTCAGAGAATATCAAAGGGATGCTACCTCAGTATTTATGTTAAGCATAACCGACATGTCAAGTAGTATAACACACTTTATGTCATGATGCAATAGGTTTTATGAAAAGTTAAGGTAAAAATTCCAAAAAATTACGCATCTAAAACGTTTTAGCCTATTTAACGGGCTTGTGCTATAATAGATTTACGTTCTTTTAAACGAAACTATTGTCCTGCTATACGAAGTTTTCACAACACATCCAAATGAGGAAAGGATTTTACCACTATGGCTTTCAATCTTCGTCAGCGCAGTTTTGTCAAACTGCTGGATTTCACCCCCACAGAGATAATGTTTTTGCTTGAGTTGGCTAAAAATCTTAAAACGGCCAAGTATGGCGGTTATGAACAGCCCCGGTTAAAAGGCAAAAATATTGCCCTTATCTTTGAAAAAACCTCCACCCGCACCCGATGTTCTTTTGAAGTGGCCGCCCACGATCAGGGCGCGCACGTTACCTATTTGGGGCCAACCGGCTCGCAGATTGGCCACAAAGAATCAATGAAGGACACCGCCCGGGTGCTGGGCCGCCTGTACAACGGCATCCAATATCGCGGTTTTTCCCAGGCCAGGTGTGAAGAGCTGGCGGCCTACGCCGGCGTGCCGGTTTGGAACGGCTTAACCGATGAATTTCACCCCACCCAAATCCTGGCCGATTTTCTGAGCATGCAAGAGCACAGTCCCAAACCCCTGCGCCACATTTCTTTTTGTTACCTGGGTGATGCGCGGAACAATATGGGCAACTCGCTGTTGGTTGGCGGCGCTAAAATGGGGATGGACGTTCGCCTGGCCGCGCCCAAAACCAACTGGCCCACCGAAACATTGGTCAAACAGTGCCGGGACATTGCTCAAACAACCGGGGCCAAAATCACCCTGACCGAAAATGTGGCCGAGGGCGTTAAAGGTGTTGATTTTCTTTATACCGACGTTTGGGTTTCAATGGGCGAGCCGGAGTCGGCGTGGGCGGAACGGATTGAGCTGCTCAAACCGTACCAGGTCAATCGGCAAGTGGTGGCCCTCACCGGCAATCTGGCGGTCAAATTTATGCACGATCTACCCGCTTTCCATAACCGGGAAACCGCTATTGGCGAGGAGATTTATCAAAAATTTGGGTTAGAGGCAATGGAAGTAACCGAGGATGTTTTTGAATCGGAACGTTCCATAGTATTTGACCAGGCCGAAAACCGGATGCATACCATCAAAGCCATTATGGTGGCCACGCTGGGAGATTGACCGAATAATGAATGAGCGGGACCGCCCAAAAAATCTCAAACCGGGCCAAAGTTTTCCCCTGGGAGCTACGGTTTATCCAGACGGCGTCAACTTTAGCCTGTTTTCAAAAAATGGCGCTGCCGTGGAATTATTGCTGTTTGACGATGTTGATGCGCCGCAACCGGCCCAGGTAATCACGCTCGATCCCAGGCTAAACCGCACTTTTTATTACTGGCACGTTTTTGTGCCCGGCCTCAAACCGGGCCAACTGTACGGTTATCGCGTGCATGGCCCCTTTGCCCCGCAGGCCGGCCTGCGCTTTGACGGTAAAAAGGTTCTGCTCGACCCCTACGGCCGCGGCCTTGCTTTTGGCCAAAATTACAGCCGGGCCGCGGCCATTCAACCCGGAGACAATACCGCCATGGCGCTCAAAAGTATTGTGGTTGATTCCGGCACCTACGATTGGGCCGGGGATGCGCCCTTACGCCGGCCGTCCGCCGAAACCATCATCTACGAAATGCACGTTGGCGGATTTACCCGCCATCCCAATTCGGGCGTTGCGCCTGAAAAACGCGGCACCTACGCCGGTCTGGTCGAAAAAATCCCTTATTTGCAAAAATTGGGGACCACGGCCGTGGAACTGCTGCCGGTCTTTCAATTCGACGAGCAGGACGCGCCGGAGGGCTTGAGCAACTACTGGGGTTATAGCCCTATCTCCTTTTTTGCCCCCCATCGGGGGTATAGTTCTCGCCAGGACCTTTTAGGGCCTTTGGACGAATTTCGAGACATGGTCAAGGCGCTGCACCAGGCCGGCCTTGAGGTGATTCTGGATGTGGTGTACAATCACACCGCCGAAGGCAACGAACACGGACCAACGTTCTGTTTCCGGGGGTTAGAAAACCGGGCCTACTACCTTCTGGAAGAAGAGCAAAGCCGGTATGCCAATTACAGCGGCACCGGCAATACCTTAAACGCCAACCAATCCATTGTCCGCCGGCTGATTGTGGACAGCCTGCACTATTGGGTTAAAGAAATGCACGTAGACGGCTTTCGCTTTGACCTGGCCTCGATTTTGGCGCGAGACGAAAACGGCCAGCCCCTGGCCAATCCCCCCATCCTGTGGGAAATTGAGTCTGATCCCATTTTGGCCGGCGCCAAGTTAATTGCCGAAGCCTGGGACGCCGCCGGCTTGTACCAGGTGGGCAGCTTTATTGGCGACCGCTGGAAAGAATGGAACGGGAAATTTAGAGACGATGTGCGCAGTTTTGTCAGGGGCGACCCGGATACGGTGTCTAACCTGGCCAAACGTTTTCTGGCCAGCCCCGATATTTACGGCCACGAAGAGCGAGAGTCGGAACAGAGCATCAATTTTGTCACCTGCCACGATGGCTTCACCCTCAACGATCTGGTATCTTACAATCAAAAACACAATGAAGCCAACAAAGAAGAAAATCGTGACGGCTACAACCATAACCTGAGTTGGAATTGCGGCGTTGAAGGCCCAACGGATAATCCGGCTATTGAGCAATTACGCAACCGGCAGATCAAGAACTTTTTGACCATCACGCTGCTGGCCCTGGGCACTCCGATGCTGCTGATGGGCGACGAAGTAAGGCACACCCAGCAGGGCAACAATAACGCCTACTGCCAGAACAACGAGATAAGTTGGTTTGATTGGTCCCTGCTAAACCAACATGCCAGCATCCTGCGGTTTGTAAAAAACCTGGTCAACCTGCGCTTAAAACTCAATGCCCTCAAGCAAGACCAGGGGCTGGTCCTGACCCAATTATTACAGCAGGCCCAGCTTCAATGGCATGGCGTCAAACTGCGCCAACCCGATTGGGGGCGCGACTCTCACAGCCTGGCCTTGACCATCAAAAATATCACCGACACCTGTTCGTTTCACATTATCTTCAACGCCTATTGGCAGGCGCTTGAATTTGAAATTCCGCCCGTCCCGGGAGACTCGCGGGGGCGCTGGCGGCAGATTATTGATACGTTCCCGGAATCGCCCCAAGATTTTTACCAGTGGGCCGACGCGCCGGTGATTGACTCGCCCACCTATCTGGTGCAACCACGCTCGGTAGTGCTCCTGGCAACCAAAATTCCTGACCCGCATGGGGACGGCTCTGGCAACAAGGCCCGGTAAATTATGCCCAACAACCATCAGTCCGGTTAGACGTGATCAGAAAAAGTTAAGCAAGTAATTTTAAAACCTATCTCGATTTTTAGGCCGTAGGCCAAGGACAGGACAATGTTTTGTTACCTGTGGCCCAAAATTTGGGCCACATTCCAAATTTTAGAAAAGATTGCGCTTTGGTTGGGCAGATGGTATAATTTTTTGATTGACCATTGCCAGAAATTTTTACCTATATTCAAAAATAAGAACATAAATACATGGAACCGTTAAACATTTTAATCATAGAAGATGATCCCACAACCTGTACGTTACTAAAAACAACTTTAGAAATGGAAGGTTATCAAGTAAATTTTGTTCATCACGTAGAAAACGACGATGTTTTTTTAATCTTAAACCAGTACAACCCGGATATTCTCTTTTTAGATTATCACCTGGGATCCAAAGACACCCTAAAATATCTCACCGATATCCGCAGTAACGCCAATTGGCAACACCTGCCGGTTTTAATGACCTCTGCCATTGACCGCAGCCAGGAATGTTTGGCCGCCGGCGCCAGCAATTTTATCCTCAAACCTTTCAACTGGGATGATATCACCCAGACAGTTAAGGAATTTCGCGATCAAATTTTGCATGGGAAGGAGGCATAACCTCCCGCCTGGTGAGGTTGACTGATTGTGTCCCAAAAACGACAAATTTATCAGGATAAGATGAATTGGTACCGGCTTGACTTACACTTACATACGCCTGCCTCTAAAGATTACCACGAACCAACGGTCAGCTATCTTGATATTCTGAGAAAAGCTGCGGCCTGCGGCCTTGACATTATTGCCTTTACCGACCACAATACGGTGGGCGGGATCAGGGCGTTGCGGAAAGAGGTTGAAGAGCTTGAATTGCTGGAGCAACTCAATCGGATTCGCCCTGAAGAAAAACAGCGCCTGAACGAATATCGCCATCTGCTCCAAGAAGTACTCCTTCTGCCTGGTTTTGAATTGACCGCTACCCTGGGCTTTCACGTGTTGGGCATCTTTCCGCCAGAAACAAACCTGCGCACTCTGGAACACATTTTGTTAAGCCTGCATGTGCCGCCTCATTTGTTAGACGTAGGCTCTACCGAGGTGGGGGCCACGGTTGACGTGCTGACCGCCTACCGTATCATCAACGAGGCCGGTGGTTTGGCTATTGCGGCGCATGCCAATTCGTCGCACGGCGTGGCCATGCAAGGTTTTGATTTTGGCGGGCAAACCAAAATTGCCTACACCCAAGACCCCAACTTGCACGCGCTGGAAGTGACCGACCTGGAAAGCAAACGGCGGCGCACAACGGCCAATTTTTTCAACGGCTCTAAACCGGAATACCCGCGCCGCATGCATTGCATTCAAGGCTCCGACGCTCACCGCCTTAACCGCGACCCCAACGAAAAAAATCGGCTGGGGGTGGGAGATCGGGTAACCGAGGCCAAACTACCAGAGCCAACGTTTGAGGCCCTGAAGGCGCTTTTTTTAAGCAATGACTTCTCCAGAACCCGGCCCTTTCGCCCTTCTCAAGCCCCCTTTGATCACATTCTGGCCGCCCGCCAGCAAGGAACCAACATTGTGCAATCGTTTCACGAGTCGATGACGCGCAAGGGCGGCAATTTATATGCTATTCTGTGCGATATTGGCGCCTTTGCCAACGCCAACGGGGGCACGGTTTTTGTCGGCCTGTCTGACGACTCAAAAAAGCCGGTCATGGGGGTCGCCAAACCGCGAGAGGCCACCAAAGTTATCCGCGACGAGGTTGAGAAAAAGATCACGCCCCCCCTGGATATAAAAATTGACGAGCACCAGACCCAGGGTAAAAAGGTTCTGCAAATTTCGGTGCCCGCCGGCGAAGACCCGCCTTACGTGATTGACGATTATAAAGTTTACGTTAGGGACGAAACCGAAAGCAACCTGGCCGTGCGGGATGAAATTGTGGCCCTGGTGGAACGAAATCTAAAAACAAAGGCCAATACCATCGTTGCGTCTGCGCCCGACAGGCCTGTCTCCCAACCGGAAACTGAGCCGGTTCTGCAAAACAACGTGTCGCCGGAACCAAAAACCGGGGTAGAGATTGTGTTAACCGAAACCCGCAAAGGCCAAAACTACTACAGCCTGCGCGATTTACGCAACGGCAATATTGTGCATAATGTCACCAGGCAATCGGCCAGAAAGCTGTGGCAATATGCCCTCACCGAGCACGAAACAAATAGAGTGGATGTAGGCAAAGTTGAATGGCAGGGAGATATTGGCCTGTGGAAAAAGTACAAACGCGGCGGGCAAATTCGGTTTGATCTGGTGCAGCGCGACCCCGACGAGACCTTACACGTTTACTATGGCGTAACTGAAGACGGCATCCACGGGCCCTGGCAGCCCTTGATTGACAGCAGCGAAACTTTGTAAATGTTATGCAACCTAAAGTGGGCATTTTAACCGTCAGTGATCGGGTCTCGGCGGGTGTGACTGAAGACAGAAGCGGCCCCGTTATTCAACAGGTCATTGTAGAGAGACTCAATGGCGCGATTGAACGTTTGGCCGCTGTACCTGATGAACTTGACCTGATTAAAGATACGTTGGTAGCCTGGGTTGAGCAGCATCACCTGGATCTGATTTTGACCACCGGCGGCACCGGCTTTGCCCCACGCGATGTTACGCCCGAAGCCACCCGCCTGGTTATCCAAAAAGAAGCGCCTGGTCTGGTTTTGGCGATGTTGGGTGATAGTTTGGCCATTACACCGCACGCTATGCTTTCCAGAATGGTGGCCGGAATTAGAGGACAAACCCTTATTGTGAATTTGCCGGGCAGCCCCAAAGCAGTGCGTGAAAATTTGGAAACAATTTTGCCGGCGCTGCCGCACGCCTTACAATTAACCTGAGTTCGGGATAACTAAATGAAGTCAGGGAAAAGAGCTAATTGTTCAGGAGTAAGCTTAAGGGCAGGCTTCTTTTCCTG